>JAFXAY010000017.1 GCA_017521965.1 Tidjanibacter sp.
CATCCGTCGCCGAGAGCGGGAACACTGCCGAGGGTTTCAGGTAGAATATCTCGTGCTCGCGTTTAAAACGTTTCTCACCACCACCTGTGATGTTGAGCATCACGGTCTTGCTCTTATCCACGCGACCCTCGGCAACAGCCTTCTGCAACGAGGCAACAGCCACCGCCGATGCGGGGTGGATATCGGAGCCCTCGACCTCCTCGAAGAGGCGTGCAGCCTTGCGTGCCGCAGCGTTGGTCACTGCAAACATATCGCCATCGGTATCCTTCATAGCATCATAGAGGCCGCCGATAATACCGTAGGGCGGACGACGATTCGACAGCACCTTAGCGTCGATAATCTCCACATCGCGGCGTGCCTTATTGTCGTCGTAGGGCAACATATGGCGTGAGTCGGCCCTCCAAGCGTCGTACATCGGCACAAAGGGTGCGTTCTGCGATACCATCAGCTTACACTTGTGGTCACCAAAGCGGCCATCCTCAATCAGTCGCAAGTTCATCTCCCACGCTGCGATAGCGCCTGTGCCGCTACCTACCGCCTGGAAGTAGTAGTCGGGGATACGACCGATGGTGGTCGCTGCCGAGAGCATAGTGGTACCCATACCGTCGCGGCGAGCCACATTTTTAGCACCACCCTCTGCCACAAACTTCTTCGATTTGAGTGCCACGTTGCTCAGGTGGATAGCGTCGAAGTAGTCCGAGCCACGCTCCGAGCAGATGACTTTCACACAGTCGTTGAGCGGAGCGTCAAACCAGAGTGCCTCAATGCAATCCTCGGGTACACTCAGCAGCAGGGGTATATTATTGTCGGAGCACACCTTGGCAAAGGCGCGAGCGGTGTTGCCTGCCGAGGCCACCACCATCACCTTGCCACACTCGCTGTCGAACCTGCCACACACCGAGTATGCCTCGGTCTCCTTGAACGAGCAGGTCTTCATCTGTGCCCCCTTCTCGGGCCAATAGCCATTAAATGTGATATAGAGATTCTCCAAGCCCAATGCCTTAGCCAACCCCTCGCTCTTGTAGGTCACAGGCGCTGCCGAGCCTTTCAGAGCGTGAGTTACGGGGAGCCAATCGGCAAACTTATAGAGTCCCATACTCTCTTCACCCACAGTAAGTTGTTTCTTCTCGTAGTGTGCTCTCACCAGCGATGGACTCTTACTCTGGCGATCTTCAAGTATCCAACCCTCGTCGTCGAACTCGTGACCCGTAGCCACACATATCAGTTTGTACTGAGTGGGTTTCAAACTATTCTCCATCTCTTTATCTCTCTTGTTTGGGTTATTCTGTTATCGTTTAGGACATTCTGCCCTTATAGTCTTCATAGCCAAATCGGCGCACCACCTCCAATGTTCCATCGGTGCGAAGTATCGCTATCGAGGGGTGTGTAACGCCATTAAACATTGTGGTCTTGACCATAGTGTAGTGTATCATATCCTCAAACACTACCCTATCGCCCACCTTGGGTTCCTTCTCAAACACCCAATCGCCATAGTAGTCGCCAGCCAGACAACTGTTGCCACCCAAGCGCCAACCCTGCTCACCCTCCTCGCTATCGCGAGCACCCACAATAGCGGGCTTGTAGGGCATCTCCAAGCAGTCGGGCATATGGCAAGCAAACGACACATTGAGCATCGCAGTAGGCTGTCCACCGTGGCACACCACATCCTCCACCGTGGCCACCAACTCACCCGTGCGCCAAGTGAAGGCACTGCCGGGTTCGAGGATTACTCGCAGGTGGGGGTGACGCGCGCGGAAATCGCGCAGTATATCAATCAGTTGCTGTTCGTCGTAGTCGGCGTGGGTCATCAGGTGACCACCACCCATATTGAGCCACTTCACCTTGTCCAACAGATGGCCGAAGCGCTCCTCGACAGCCTGCAAGGTGCCTCGCAAATCGTCGGGCCTCGACTCACACAGGGAGTGGAAGTGGAGCCCCTCGACACCCTCGGGCAACTCCTGCAACTCACTCGCGGGGATACCCAAGCGGCTGGTAGGGCTGGCAGGGTTGTAGAGGTCGGTCTCGACGGTGGAGTACTCGGGGTTGATGCGCAGGCCACACGAGATACCGTTGAGTATTGCCCTGCCACCAAAGCGTTCAAATTGTCCGAGCGAGTTGAAGGTGATGAAATCGCTGAGCGACATCAACTCCTCGAACTCCTCCTCGGTATAGACAGGGGCGTAGGTGTGCGACCTTTCTCCATACTCCTCATATACCAAGCGCGCCTCGGCAAGCGAGCTTGCGGTAGCACCGTCGGAGTGCTCGGCAAGCAGCGGGAAGATGCTCCACATAGCCGAGGCTTTCAGAGCCACAATAATCTCCACACCCGCCTCCTTGCGGACACGGTCAATCAGAGCAAGGTTATCGAGTAACTTGCTCTCCTGCAATACATAACAAGGCGATGGGATACGGTCCAAGACCGCTCCCAACGCCGCAAATTCTTTATCTTTCAGAGTGTGCACTCGCTTAGAGTTCGAGGTTGATATCGTGAAGTTCTACCCAAGGCAGACCCTGCTCACCCAACTCAGCCAAGAAGGGATCGGGATCGAACTCCTCAACATTGTGAACACCGGGCTTACGCCAATAGCCCTTGGCAAACATAGCAGCGCCCAGAGCAGCAGGAACACCGGTGGTATAGCTAACGGCCTGAGTACCTGTCTCCTTGAAGGCAGCCTCGTGGTCGCAGTTGTTGTAGATGTAGTAGGTGTGCTCCTCACCGTTCTTTATACCGCGGATACGGCAACCGATAGAGGTCTGACCGGTATAGTTAGCACCGAGGCTCTTCGGGTCGGGCAGCACAGCCTTCAAGAACTGGATAGGCACAATCTCCACACCATTATACATAATGGGGTCGATGCGGGCCATACCGATATTCTGAATTACTCGCAAGTGAGTGAGATACTCCTGACCAAAGGTCATCCAGAAGCGGGCACGCTTGATGGTCGGGAAGTTGATAACCAGACTCTCCAACTCCTCGTGGTAGATGAGGTAGGACTCGCGCTCACCAATGCCGGGATAGGTCAGGGGCTGATGAATCTCGTGAGGCTTGGTGACAATCCACTTGCCATCTTCCCAATACTTACCGTTCTGGGTCACCTCGCGGATGTTAATCTCGGGGTTGAAGTTGGTGGCAAATGCCATACCGTGGTTACCTGCGTTGCAGTCCACGATATCCAGATAGTGGATTTCGTCGAAGTGGTGCTTGGCAGCGTGAGCCACAAAGATAGCCGATACACCCGGGTCGAAACCGCAACCGAGGATAGCGGTCAGGCCGGCCTTCTCGAAACGCTCACGGTAGGCCCACTGCCACGAATACTCGAAGTGTGCCTCGTCCTTGGGCTCATAGTTGGCGGTGTCGAGATAGTTGACACCACACTGCAAGCAGGCCTCCATAATGGTAAGATCCTGATACGGGAGAGCCACATTGACACAGATATCGGGTTTGTAGGAGTTCATCAGAGCACAGAGCTCCTCCACCGAGTCGGCATCGACCTGAGCGGTCTTCACACGGTCGCCACCAATAGCCTTTGCAATATCGTCGCACTTGCTCTTGGTACGACTTGCCAACATAACATCAGTAAAAACGGGGTTTGCAGCCACCTTATAAGTAGCAACGGTACCTACACCACCCGCACCAATAATAAGAACCTTACACATTTTGTCAGTAATAATTATTGTTAGAAATAGTTTGGTTATCTCGACAAAGATATGGTTTTTTGATGAGTATCACAAAAACAGCAGCAACAAATCGACACACGAAGAGAAAAAATGATAAAACTTTTTGCAGAATCGAAAAAAGACACTATATTTGCACCGCTTTTGAAGCACACGGAGATCTAGTAGCTCAGCAGGTAGAGCACATCCCTTTTAAGGATGGGGTCCTGGGTTCGAGCCCCAGCTGGATCACGGATTTAACGACAGCCGAAGATGAAATCTTCGGTTGTTTTTTTTAATAGGAAAATCCTATTGGGCCTATTGGGCCTATCGGGCTTATTATTATAGGCCCAATAAGCCCAATAAGCAAGAGGGAGTGTTAGGGAGATTAGGGAATAATGGGAATGATGAGAAAAATGGGAAAAAAGGGAAAATCTTTAAATTCCTTAAATTCACTAAGCTCCCTAAATTCCCTAATCTCCTATTACTCCTATAATTCCCATTACTCCC
>JAFXAY010000018.1 GCA_017521965.1 Tidjanibacter sp.
AACGAAAAGACTGCGAAGCAGGATTAACTTAGAGAATTTAGGGAATTTAGGGAAAACCAATTAGACTTTTTGTGTAATGCTTTCGTTTTCGGGTTTAGGGGAACACCATCGAAGATGGTGCGATAATGAAAATATATAGGCGTGTCAAGTTTACTTGAACACGCCTATATATTTTTAGTGTCGTAATAGCCGCAGGCTATCCCTAAAACCGCAAACTAATAGTACAAAAGTTTTTGGGGAGCCTTTTTACAAAAAGGCTCGAAAAAAGCGGAGAACTCACACTTCTATTGCGGTAGTTGGTGTAGTGGGCACAATTGTCGGTTGTGGTGTGGTGGTTGGGCAGTGTTGTTGTCGGTAGAGTGCGGGGGTTGTTCCGTACTCTTTTTTGAAGAGTTTTATGAAGTGTGAGGTGTTTGGTATGTTGCAGTCGTTGCCTATTTCGGAGACGGATTTGCTGGTGGATATGAGCAGCAGTCGTGCTTGGAGCAGTCGTTGACGTGTTAGCCAGCGGTGTGGTGGCATATCGAAGTGTCGTCGGAACTCCTTTTTGAATGAGGTGAGGCTGCGGTGGCAGAGTGAGGATAGTTCTTCGATGGAGATATTCTCGAATATGTGTCGGTGTATTGTCTGTTCGAAGTTTTCGGTCGAGGTGTCGGTGCTCTCTATTATGCGTCGTCGCATTGGGCAGTCGGGGTTGGTGAGGAGTAGGTAGATTAGTTCGACGAACTTTATGTTGTGTGCGGTGCTGTCGTGCATAAAGTGTTCGTCACGCATATATTGTGCTACGCTGTTGAAGAAGTTGCGCACTGTGGGCCACGCTGTGCAGCATATACAGGTGGATTCGTCGGCTGCGGGCGTGGAGTGGTGGTGTGGCGCGTCGATGCGGTAGTTATATGTGAGGTTGAGGGTCATCAGCACGGAGGCTATCTCCTCGGGCGAGTAGAAGAAGGATATCTGCTCGTAGGGCTTGTCGCCATCGGGTATATCCTCGAAGTAGTGGCTACCTATGCCGAGGTAGAAGAGGTCGCCCGCCACCAGCTCTTTGCACGAGTCGCCATAGTAGATGTGTTTGCGTCCGCAGCGGACAAAGCCGATGGAGTGTCTTGCTACGTTGTGTGCCTGAATGCCATTGCGGAAGGGTTGGAGATACTTCACGACGATGGGTGCTACGGTGGACTGCGACACCTCTTTGTTCTCTATTTTCATCACTTGTTTTGTGGTTTTTGTGCCTTTCTCGCACTCTTTCGTGGGCAAATGTAGCCCAATAGCGGAGGTTTTCAAACCGCGCGGACAATCGGTTTTCAACCCGATTTCGACCACTTATCAACAACCACACAATCACCTAACTACCAACCGATTAAAAATGTTCGATTGGTCGATTCTTTACTCGTTTGTATTACGGATAACACCCTATCGGTCATAGGGTTAGCCCAAACGGAGAAGATTGTACGCAATTTTGTGGCACAACATTTTTCCGAACGGAGCATATTTAAGACCAAAAGTCCGACAATGGCTCATCTGCCATTGTCGGACTTGTAGGGATTGATGTTAGCTCAGCTAAACTGACGTGATGTGAGTGTGCCGAGCGGGCTACTCCACGTCGATAAACTCCTGCATCTCGCCTTGGCGCGATGTGATGCCGGCAGCCTCGGCCTCCTCGATAGCCTGCTGACGCTGGCGATTAAGGTAGTTGGTGTCGGTGTTGCCCCACATCACAAGTGCGGGAGGTACCTCACCAAACTCAGCCTTGTACTTTTCGAGTTTGGCCAACATTTCGGCCGCCTTATCGGGGTATTTGTTCCACAGGTTGTACTTCTCGCTCGGATCCTCGCTAAGGTTGAAGAGGAGGTAGTCGTGGGCGGGTGTCGAGGCGCGCCAGAAGTTACCGTTGGTACGTCCTGCGGGGAGTGCTATTTTCCAGTCGCCCGAGCGATACTCGGTCACATTGGGGGTACCGTTGCGGAAGTAGGCGTAGTCCTCGCTGGCACGCTTGCCTGTGCCGAGCAGGATAGGGCTGATGTCGTAGCCATCTAAGCGCACATCGGGCAATTCTGCACCGGTGAGCGTAGCCACCGTGGGCATCCAGTCGAGCATCGACACCACATCGGAGTTCTTCTGCGGTGCTATGGTACCCTTCCAATAGGCTATGCAGGGGACACGCACACCGCCCTCGTAGTTGGTCGACTTACCCTCGCGGAGTATGCCTGCACTACCGCCCATCGGGCCCTCCTGCAACCACGGGCCATTGTCGCTGGCAAATACCACAAGGGTGTTCTCCTCGATACCCTCCTCGCGCAGGGTCTGCATAATCTGCCCCACGCTCCAATCGGCTTCGAGTACAGCATCGCCAAAGAGTCCGGCACCCGACTTACCCTCGAACTCCTCCGACACAAAGATAGGCACGTGCACCATATTGTGGGCCAGATAGAGGAAGAATGGCCCGTCTGAGTTGCGCTTGATGAAGTCGACAGCCTCGGCGGTATATTTTTGAATTGTTTGTCGCTGGTCGATGCGGTACTCCTCGACCTCGTAGCCACGCATATAGACCTGACCATTCATATCGTTGCTGTACGGAATGCCGAAGTACTCGTCAAATCCTTGATTCATAGGCAGGAAGCGGTCGCGGTGTCCCAAGTGCCACTTGCCGATGCAGGAGGTGGCGTAGCCCTCCTCTTTCAGAATCTCGGCGATGGTCACCTCTTCGAGGGGCATACCCGTATAACTCTCGGGGAAGAAGACGCCCTGAATGCCCATACGCACCGGGTAGCGACCTGTCAGCAGGCCGGCTCGCGAGGGAGTCGATACCGATGCTGCCGAGTAACAATCGGTAAACTGTACGCCATTTTCGGCCAAATAGTCGATGTTGGTTGTAGTCCAACGTGTTTCGCCATAGCAACTTGTATCTGCATAGCCCATATCATCCATAAAGATAAAGATAATGTTGGGGCTCTCTGTGCGTTGGCTTTCAGGGGTGCAGGATTGCTGCATAGGAGCAAGAGCGCAAAATGCTCCGGTTGCGGTTAGTAGTTTAGATTTTTTCATAGGTGAATATAATAAGTGTTGTAGTATAGTAGTCATCTCTCTACATCAGCCCCAGACGTTTGCGCGCATAGGGCATCACAAAAGCCGGCGACATACCTCTGGCAAGCAGCTCACGCATATAGAGCATATATGGCTCGGAGTGGGCAAACCACATTTTCAGCCCCTCGCATAGTGTATTCTTCGGGCTGCCATCGACCCCCTTGTCGAAGCGGTGTTTGGGGCACTCTCCGTGGCAGCAGTGGAAGAATCGGCACTTCATACACTCTCTTGGCAGGGTGTTGCGCTTGTCGAGTGCAAACTCCTGACGAAGAGGCGAGTGGTATATATCGGAGAGCGAGTCGGAGGCTATATTGCCCAACAGATATTCGGGATATACAAAGTGGTCGCAGGGATAGACGTCGCCATTGTGCTCCACAGCCAGCGCGTCGCCACACGTCTCGGCCAGCGTACACAACCCCGGGGCAATACCGCACCAACCTGCCAACGTGGCATCGAAAATCTGCACAAATACCTGCCCCACATCGCTCACCACCCAGCGGTCGAATATATCACACAAGAAGCGGCCATACCCCTCGGCCGATACTGACCACTCGGCGAGCGTCGCGCCCTCAGCGGAGGGCGACACAATAAGCGGCCGACGACCTTCACGCTCGATGACGTGTTCCACCGCGGGCAGGAATTGCATATAGCGACTACCCACCTCGTCGCGGAAGAAGCGATATACCTCGCCGCCACGACCCTCGCAGAGCGAGTTTACTACGCTCAGTGTGTTGTACTCCACCCCCATCTCCTGCATCAGTCGCACCCCCTGCATCACACGCGAGAAGGTGGGTGCGCCACCCTTGGTGCGACGAAAAGCGTCGTGAATATCCTCAGGCCCGTCGAGCGATATGCCCACCAAGAAGTTGTTCTCGGCAAATAGCTCACACCACTCCCTGTCGAGCAGTGTGCCATTGGTCTGTATCGTATTGGAGATCTGTTTGCCCTCGGCATAGCGTTGCTGATACTCTATGGCGCGACGAAAATACTCCTTGCCCGCCAGTAGCGGCTCGCCACCGTGCCAGCAGAAGAGCACCTCGTCGCCCTCGTTGGCGGCTATGAATTGGCGAATGTAACTCTCCAACAGCTCGTCGCTCATCAAGGCCTGACGACCACCATATTGTTCGGCTTTGTCGAGATAGTAGCAATAGTGGCAATCGAGGTTACAGGTGGAGCCGGAGGGTTTGAGCATAGAAGAGAAGATGGTCGGCCCAACCATCTTCCTTGCATCGTCGAAAGTTACTATCTTCTTGCGGCTCATCAACTTATGCCTCAGCTACCCATTTATATATTTTATCACCTCGGTGCAATCCCTCGGGTATCTCGATGGAGCAGAGCACTCCCTGCGGTGCCACCTCGGCGGGTTTCTCGTCGACATAGACGCTACCCACGGTGAACTCCACCGCACCTGTGGTCTTGCCCAGCACCACCACGCGGCTGCCACTCTCGAAGGGTGATGCCTCGACAGCCACCTCGGCCACGCCTATCTTCTTGAATATGTTGGTTATCTTGCCGACATATACCTTCTTCTCGGTTGCCGACGAGCCATAACGCTTGCTCAACTCCACTGCGGGCTGTGCGAGGTAGTAGCCGCCCCAGAAGCCACGGTTGAAGACGGTGGCAAGTCGCTCCTTCAATGCCTCGGCACTCTCGGGGGTATATGTGCCCGCCTCCATCATTTGCAGTGCCTCGTCGTAGCACTCCACCACGCGCTTCACATACTCGGCACCTCGCGCACGCCCCTCAATTTTGAGCACGCGCACACCGGCGTCGATAAACTTATCGAGGAAGTCGATGGTGCAGAGGTCCTTCGGCGAGAGCAGGTACTGCCCATCTACCGCTATCTCCTTACCGTCGTCCTTGTCGCGCAGGGTGTAGGAGTGGCGGCATATCTGTCGGCACGCGCCACGGTTGGCGGAGCACCCGTTGTCGTGGAGCGAGAGGTAGCACTTGCCCGATATGGCCATACAGATAGCACCGTGGGCAAACATCTCAATCTTAACGAGTTCGCCCGATGGGCCACAAATATGCTCCTCCTCAATCTTGCGGGCTATGGTGGCTATACGGTCGAGCGACAACTCGCGCGCCAAGACCACCACATCGGCCCAACGCGAGTAGAAGCGGAGGGTCTCGCTGTTGGAGATATTGAGCTGGGTGGAGATATGGACCTCCAACCCGATTTTTGAGGCATACTCGATGGCTGCCTGGTCGGAGATGATTACTGCATCTACGCCGCAGTCGCGTGCAGCGTCGAGCACCGTGCGCATCAGCGCAATCTCCTCCTCATAGACGATAGTGTTGACCGTCAGGTAGGCCTTCACACCGTGGGAGTGGGCATACTCCACAATCTCGGCCATATCGTCGGCACCGAAGTTGGCCGCCGACGCAGCGCGCATATTGAGCGCACCGATGCCGAAATAGACAGAGTTGGCACCCGCCGCCACTGCCGCCACCAGCGACTCGTAGCTGCCCACGGGGGCCATTATCTCTATATCCTTACGCTTCATTTCGTGGATGTTCGGGATTAGCGATTACGATTCATCAGGCTGCGTGCGAGTTCGAGCATAGGCTCAATGCGCTCCGGAGCCACGGTGAGTGACGAGAGGGAGGCGATGGCCTTCGAGAAGTGGATGTCGATCTCCTCCTCGGTCTTCTCCTTCACGCCCAGCGAGTCGTAGATGGCCAACACACGGGCTATCTTCTCCTTGGGGTCGATGGTGTTGTTGTGGAGCAACTCGATGAGCTCCTTGCGGGTGTGCTCGTCGGCTCTGCCCTGCGCGGTGATGGTCAGGAAGGTCTTCTTGCCCTCGATGATGTCGCCACCGATACGCTTACCGAGCTGTGCCTCAGTACCGTAGCTGTCCAGAAGGTCGTCTTGGAGCTGGAATGCCAAGCCGAGCTCGGTGGCAAAGAGGAACAATCGGCGGAGGTTTTGGTTGTCCGCCCCACCCTGTATTGCACCAATTATTGTTGCGCCTGCCAGCAGTGCGGCAGTCTTTTTGTCGATCATCGTCATATACTCCTCGACGCTTACCGCCTCACGCTCCTCGAAGTCCATATCGAGCTGCTGACCCTCGCACACGGTGAGTGCCATATGGTTGAAGCAGCCAAAGACTGCGGGCAGGTGCTCGGTAGCGGTCTGTTGGAGGAGGTGGTAGGAGAATATCATCATCGCATCGCCGGAGAGGAGTGCGGTGTTCTCGCCCCACTTCTTGAATACCGATGGTTTGCCACGACGCACATCGGCGTTGTCCATAATGTCGTCGTGTTGTAGTGTGAAGTTGTGGAATACCTCGACCGCCGCCGCTGTCGGCAGGGCACATTGTGGGTTATCCGAGAAGATGTTGCACGCCGCCACGGTGAGCATCGGGCGCAGACGTTTGCCGCCACCTTCGAGCGAGTAGCGCATAGGCTCATAGAGGCCCGCAGGCTCTTCGGGAAATTCGAGAGTATCGATATACTCTGCAACCGCTTTGGTGAGTTCTTTAAGTGTATTCATCGTTTTTCACAGTTATTTTTACAAATATACGTCTTAAAACCTTAATAATTTTGAAAACTTCAAAAAAAATAGATACATTTGAGAGATAATTATTCGTTACATTGGTAAAAACCGTGTGGCGGTGACCTAAAAGTGCAAAACGCAAATTACTATAAACACGTTTAATACTAACTTAAAAAGAGTAAAACACTATGAAAAAACTTACCGTAGGTGTCGATATCGGTGGCACCAATACCGTATCGGGCTTGGTTGATAACGAGGGTAAATGCTATGGCACTCTGAGCTTCAAGACCAAAGATTTCGTTGTATTCGACGACTATATCGATCGTCTGTGCCAGGATATCAACAACCTGAAAAAGGTGGCAAAAATCGAGTACGAGCTGGCAGGTATCGGCATTGGCGCACCCAACGCTAACTACTTCACCGGCAACATCGAGAACCCCGCTAACCTCCACTGGAAAGACAAAGCAGGCAACGACCTCACCATTATCCCCTTCGTGGAGATGGTAAAACGTCACTTCCCCTCGACTCCCGTGGCTATGACCAACGACGCTAACGCTGCTGCACTCGGCGAGATGTACTATGGCGGCGCAAAGGGTATGCAGGACTTCCTCGTAATCACCCTCGGCACCGGTCTGGGTAGCGGCTTCGTATCGAAGGGCGACGTAATCTACGGTCACGATAGCTTCGCTGGCGAGCTTGGCCACATCTGCGTTGAGAAGGGTGGTCGTCGCTGCGGTTGCGGCAACCGTGGTTGCTTGGAGGCTTATGTATCGGCCCCCGGCATCAAACGTACCGTATTCGAGGTGTTGGCAGAGACCAACCGCCCCAGCGAGCTGAGCAACTTCACCATCGAGAGCTTGGAGTCGAAAGATATCTACGAGGCTGCAACCCGTGGCGATGAGGTGGCTTTGGAGGCATTTGAGCGCACCGGCGAGGTACTCGGTATGGGTATCGCTGCTGCTGTGGCTGTTACCTCGCCCGAGGCAGTATTCCTCTTCGGTGGTCTGGCTAAGTCGGGTAAGTATATCCTCGAGCCCACCAAGAAGTATATGGAGCAGTATATGCTGAAAAACTTCCGCAACAAGATCAAACTGCTGCCCTCGGGTATCGACAGCGCAAACGCTGCTATCCTCGGCGCATCGGCATTGGCTTGGCAGAAGTACAACCAGCTGCACGTTGACGAGAAGTAAAAAAGCCATCTGATTGGTAAATTTTACACTTCCCTTGCGAGGCTGCTCCTCACATACGTTTAGTATGCTGCGGGCAGCCTCGCTTCACGAAGCCCAAAATTTCCTCAATCATATGACTTTTTTTGGAACAATGAGAGTGGTATCGAATCACTCTCATTGTTTTGTAGGGAGTTTAAGGAGTTTAAGGAGTGTTAAGGAGTTTAAAGATTCTCTCATTATTCCCATAACTCCCATAATTCCCATTATTCCCTAATCTCTCTTTGGCCTATTAGGCCTATTAGGCTTATTGGGCCTATATTTTTCTTGTAAGCCCAATAGGCCCGATAGGCCCAATAGGTTTTTTCAGGTTTTCCCTAAATTCCCTAAGCTCTCTAACACTCCCTAAAATTCATTTTGAATTTTGAATTTTGAATTCTCGAAACTCCCAAACAAATAGACAAACCCGCCGAGTTGGCATAACTCCAACTCGGCGGGTTTTACAATTAACCCTAACCAAAACTCATTACTTTAAGCGGATTGAAACTACTCCCGCGACATTCTCTCGCTCTTCGCCATCAATCAAAACCATACCTCCCGGATTTTGGACAGACATTGAACCAATCATATCGGGGGTAATATCTCTAATATCCATATCGACCTTATTGCCCTCTTTGTCGAAAATCTCCACAAAAGGCTCTACTCCTTCCGGAACAGGAACAGGAACAGGCTTCATATCAGAGTCAAGATCTTCAAAAGGTTGAAGGATTTCATCTTGATTAATATAGAGTCGCCCCTCTTCATCGTATTTAAGTAGATCGTAATAACTCTCTTCGCGACTCTTGACAGGTTTTGGCTCAGGACGCTTCGGGAATGGCTTGCTCATATCAATACGCACCATATATTTATTGCCAATATACTTTTGGGGTTTGAATTCCGAGAAATCAAGAAACACTTCTATAAACTCGGAATCCGGACCCTTGCTATGACCCGAACCACCACTGATTCTCTCCATCACCTCGCCTCCGTAGCTCTTTACCATCACAACACTCTCAATGTTTTCAATCACATTGATATCCTTAATCATTTGCTCAGGGTATTTTTCAATGTATTCTTTATCGACAACTCTACCATCGAATATATAGAGCACCTTATCCTCTGAGTCGGTTTGGGGGGCGTTCTGCGCCACCAGCGTAGTTGCACACAAGGTGAGGGCGGCAACCGACAAAACCAAAAATCGAAATTGTTTCATATTATAAGAGATTATGTAACAAATAATTTATCTTTCTCTGGTGCAAAGATAACTCCTAAATCGGCAGCCGATGGTTAATGGGGTGTTAAGAAGTGTTAAGAAATGTTAACAGCGTTGGTGGCTCGGTGATTTTTGTCTATTTTTGTTGTGGAGGTAATTTTCACACTATATAATAGTATGGCGCACACGCTCAACAAACGAAGTTTCAGCATTGTATCGGTGGTGGTCACTCTGGCACTCGCCCTGCTGACCATTGTGCAGTGTGCGTGGGTGTGGAAGACCTACAATGAGAACATTGAGAGTTTCCGACGACGAGTGCAGTCGGCAACCTACCGAACAATCTACAAGTCGTTCCGCAACAGCGACATACAGGGCACAAGCACCTCGCGCAACATCTACATCGACCTCACCGACTTCGCCACTTGGTTTGAGCCATACCTCAAAGAGATGGAGGTATATCAGCCCTACTACTTGGAGGTCATCAACCACACGCTCAACGACAAGGTGATGATGCGCAGCGGCAACACCGAGTGGCTATTCAACCCGTGGACCTTCGAGATGCAGATCGACGACCGCGGTATGTTCAGCCTGCGCCTCACCATATCCGAGCCACGCCGCGAGATGCTGGGCGATATGTGGCTGCTGATACTCTCGTCGGGGGTGATGGTGGTGGTACTCGCCGCGTCGTTCATCTACCTCAGGCGCACCCTCTTCCGCTACCGCTCGTTGGAGGAGATGAGGCGCAACCTCACCCACAACATAACCCACGAGCTGAAAACCCCCATCTCGGTGGCACGCGTGGCGACCGACGCACTCATCAACTTCCCCGAGGACAATACCCCCGAGCGCGAGGAGCGTTACCTGCGAGTAATCGACTCTCAACTCACTCAACTTGCTGATATGGTGCAACATATACTCGACAGTTCACTCTCCGAGGAGGCTATGCCGCTATCGGCGGAGGAGGTGGAGGTGCTCCCCCTCCTGCAACGCATAGCCGAGCAGACCCGAACGCAGGGTGGCAGTCGAGTGACAGTAGAGGTGGAGTGCGACGAGGCGACCCGCCTCCACTGCGACCGTTTCCACCTCAGCAACACCCTATCGACCATCGCCGACAACTCCCTAAAATACTCCACGGGCGAGGTGCACATAGCACTGCGCTGCAAGGCAGAGGGCGGGGCGACCACCATAACCATCAGCGACAACGGGCCGGGCATTGCGTCGCGCCACCTGCCACACATCTTCGACAAGTTCTACCGCGTGCCCTCGGGCGACCGACACGACGTGCGTGGCAATGGGCTGGGGCTCTACTATGCGCACAGCGTGGTGGAGCGCCACGGTGGCACAATAGGGGTGGAGAGCACGCCCGACGTGGGGACAACGATAACCATAACACTACCCAACGATGAAACAGAGTAAGATAAAGGTGCTCCTGGTGGAGGACGAGCGTATGTTGGCCGAGATACTCGCCGACACACTCACCAACCGCGGTATGGAGATCTCACTCGCCCACGATGGCGAGGAGGGGCTGCACAAGGCACGCGAAGCCGAGTACGACGTGATAGTCAGCGACATAATGATGCCGCGGATGGATGGTTACACGATGGTCGAGCAGCTGCGCAAGGCGGGCATAACAACACCCGTGATGTTCCTCACAGCACGCTCCACAACCGAAGACGTGGTGCACGGGTTTGAGTTAGGAGCCGCAGACTACCTGAAAAAGCCCTTCGCACTTGACGAGCTGATAGTGCGCATACGCTCACTCGTGGGCAGAAGCCGACCCGCGCAACCCGACCAGACAATATACACGATAGGACTCTACTCATTCGACACACAGAGAGGGGTGCTATCGCTCGGCGCAAACACCATAAAGATATCGTCGCGCGAAGCGGAAGTACTAACACGTCTGGTGCAAGCACAAGGCGAGGTAGTAACCTCGGCAAAGATACTCAAAGAGCTATGGGGCGACGACTCATTTTTCAATATGCGCAGCCTCAACGTATTCATATCACGCCTGCGCACACACCTCGCCGCCGACCCCAAAGTACAAATACTCAACATCCGCGGCGTCGGCTACCGCCTGATAATAGATAAGTAGACTGATAAGGTAGTCGTTGTTTTTTGAGCCTTTTTGTAAAAAGGCTCCCCAAAAACTTTTGTAGTCGCTTTTTGTAAAAAGCTCCGCAAAAACTTTTGTACTATTTAGTTTGCGTGTTTAGGAATAACTTGCAGTTATTACGACAAAAAAGAGATATGCAGATATTCAAGTGAACTTGATATCTGCATATCTCTTTTTCATCGTACCCTCTACGAGGGTATCCCCCAAACCCGAAAAACCAACTATTACAGAAAGAGTTATTGTTGAGAAGCAATTATTACTAAAAGAGTCTAAGCGGTTTTCCCTAAACTCCCTAAGTTCCCTAACGCTCCTTAACAATCCCTATATTAAACCGCTAAATACTCTCGGGTAGCAAAATTGCTACCCGCGAGT
>JAFXAY010000019.1 GCA_017521965.1 Tidjanibacter sp.
CCACACCGTTGAAGTGTCCGGGGCGCGATGCTCCCTCCATCACCTTATCGACCACGCCGAAGTCGAACTGACGGGTATCGGGGGTGGGATAGACCTCCTCCACCGAGGGTGCGAAGATGTAGTCGGGGCCTACGGGTGCGAGGAGTTTCAGGTCCTCGGGCAGTGTGCGTGGGTAGGCTGCCAAGTCGTTCTTGTCGTTAAATTGGGTGGGGTTGACAAAGATGCTCACCACCACCACGTCGCACTCGCGGCGTGCGCGCTCTACGAGTGAGAGGTGTCCGGCGTGGAGTGCGCCCATAGTCGGAACGAGTCCGATGGTGCTCTCACGACGGGTAGCGAGGGCCGAGCGAAGGTCGGCAACGGTGTATATTACTTCCATCTCTTTTTTCGTTATACCACAAAAGGTGCGGCAAAGTTAGGAATAAATATAAAACGCGGGCAATAATTCGCAATAATTTTATATTTTTGTCCCTAATATAACCTATCCATTGATTATTATGAAAAAATTAGCACTCATTACACTTATGTCCATATTTGCAATCACTGCACTCACCTCCTGCTCCTCCGACAAAGGCGCGGCCGAGGAGTTCGATTGGGTAATCGACACCTTCGACGATGTCAAGATAATCCGCTATCAGGTGCCCGGCTTCGCGGAGCTGCCCTTGCAGCAGA
This sequence comes from Tidjanibacter sp., assembly GCA_017521965.1. GTDB lineage: Bacteria > Bacteroidota > Bacteroidia > Bacteroidales > Rikenellaceae > Tidjanibacter. Next base: position 673 of record JAFXAY010000019.1, read on the forward strand.
AGCAGCTCATCTACTACCTCTCGGAGGCAGCGCTCTGTGGTCGCGATATTATGTTCGACCAGAATTTTAAATATAACCTTGCAATTCGCAGGACTCTGGAAGGTGTATATAACAACTACAAGGGCGACCGCGAGAGTGCCGAGTGGCTGGCATTCGAGAAGTACCTCAAAAAGGTGTGGTTTGCCAACGGTATCCACCACCACTACTCGGGCGACAAGTTCACCCCTGAGTTCTCGCAGGACTATTTCACCAAGTTGGTGAAGGGTGTTCCCGCCGAGGTGTTGCCCACCGAGTTGGGCAGCGTTGAGGAGTTGCTCTCGACCCTCACCCCCATCATCTTCGACCCCACTCTCTATGCGGTGAAGATCAACCAGAAGGAGGGCGAGGACCTGCTCCAAACATCGGCTATGAACTACTACGAGGGCCTTACTCAGGCCGAGGCGGAGGCTTACTACAATAGCATCACCGATGCCAACGACACCACCCCCATCTCCTACGGTCTGAACTCCAAGCTCGTCAAGGAGGGTGGCAAGGCTGTCGAGAAGGTCTATAAAGTGGGCGGTATGTACAGCGCAGCTATCGAGCAGATTGTATATTGGTTGGAGAAGGCGGCAGGCGTGGCCGATGCTACTCAGCGCCCCATCATCGAGAAGCTCATCGAGTACTATCGCACCGGCGACTTGGAGGCGTTCGATGAGTTCAACATCCTCTGGGTGCAGGACACCGAGAGCAATATCGACTTTGTGAACGGTTTCACCGAGAACTATGGTGACCCCCTCGGCCGCAAGGGTGCTTGGGAGGGTATCGTAAACTACCGCGACGAGAAGGCTACCGAGCGCACCCGCATCATCAGCGCCAATGCTCAGTGGTTTGAGGACCACTCGCCCATCGACCCCAAGTTCCGCAAACCTGAGGTGAAGGGTATCTCGGCGAAGGTTATCAACAACGCCATCTTGGCAGGTGATGCCTACCCCGCAACCCCCATCGGTATCAACCTCCCCAACGCCGATTGGATTCGTAGAGATTATGGCTCGAAGAGCGTAACCATACAGAACATCACCAATGCCTATGCCGAGGCTGCCAAGGGCAATGGCTCCAACGAGGAGTTCGTATTGCGCGAGGAGGACCGCGAGCGTATGGCTCAGTGGGGTGCTCTGGCCGACAACCTCCACACCGACCTCCACGAGTGCTTGGGTCACGGTTCGGGTCAGTTGGCTCCCGGCGTGAAGGGTGACGAGTTGAAGCAGTACTCCTCGACCTTGGAGGAGGCTCGTGCCGACCTCTTCTCGCTCTACTTTATGGCCGACCCCAAGATGATTGAACTCGGCATTGTTCCCAACGAGGATGTATATAAAGCCCTCTATTCGAGCAACATACTCAACGGTCTGATGACTCAGCTCTCGCGTATCGAGCCGGGCAAGAACATCGAGGAGGCCCATATGCGCGACCGCAAGCTGATTGCCGAGTGGTGCTACGAGCACGGTAAGGCCGACAACGTGATTGAGTTTGTCGAGCAGGATGGTAAGACCTATGTTGTTGTCAACGACTTCGAGGCTCTGCGTGGCCTCTTTGGTGAGTTGCTCCGCGAGGTGCAGCGCATCAAGTCGGAGGGCGACTTCGAGGCGGGCAAGGCACTTGTAGAGCGTTACGGTGTGACTGTTGACCCCGAGTTGCACGCCGAGGTGTTGGAGCGTTACAACGCTCTGGGTATCCAGCCCTATGGTGGCTTCATCAACCCCACCTACACCCCCATAACCGATGCCGAGGGTAATATCACCGACGTTGAGGTCTCTTACACTCAGAGCTACGGGGAGCAGATGTTGGACTACTCGAAGAACTACTCCTTCCTGCCCACACTGAACTAAACAGAAAATACCTACAAACAAGATGAAAATAGAGATTGAAATTCCCGATAGGGTAGTACAATGGATAAAGTATGGCGTCATCATCGTCGCCTGCCTTATCATCGGCATTGTCCTCGTGTCGCGCTGCTCGGGCAGCAAGGATAAAGAGGCCGAGGTGGTTGAGGCAACAGAGGTTGCTGCCGAAGAGGTGGTTGCTGTTGTTGCCGAGCCTGTGGCCGAAGTGGCTGAGGAGGCAGTGGCTGCTGCCGAGGATGTGGTCATCACCGAGGGTATGAGCAAGCGCGAGATTCGTCGTGCCGAGCGAGCGGCGCGCAAGGCTGCCAAACGTGCCGAGAAGGAGGCTGAGGAGGCCGCCGAGGAGGCTGAGAAAGAGGCGAAGCGTGCTGAGAAGGCGGCGCGTAAGGCTGCCCGCAAGGGTATCGAGGTTGTCGAGGTGGCCGAGCCTGCGCCCCCCAAGTTGCTCTTTGGCATCGAGGAGGAGCAGTACGACGTTATCGAGGAGGAGGTGCAGTCGGGTCAGACCCTCTCCCACCTGCTCGACGTCTATGGCGTGACCCCCTATATGGTCGATAAAATCGCCACCACCGCCAAGCCCACTTTCGATTTCCGCTCGTTGCGTGCAGGTAACCCCTACACCGTTTTTCTCCGCTCCGACTCTATGGGTCAGAAACTCTATCACTTTGTATATGAGAAGAATAACACCGACTATGTAGTCGTGTCGATTGAGGGTGACTCGGTATTGGTGCGCGAGGGACATAAGGAGGTGACCCTGCAACGTCGTCAGGTGTCGGCATCTATCACCTCGTCGCTCTGGAACTGTATGATGGAGAACGACCTCCCCGCAGCCCTCTCGATGGAGATGGAGGATATCTTCGGGTGGAGTGTCGATTTCTTTGCCCTCTCGGAGGGTGACGACTTCACGGTGATATACGACGAGAAATTTATTGATACTCTGCGCGTTGGCGTAGGTCAGGTGTGGGGCGCACTCTTTACCCACAACGGTAAACCCTACTACGCTATCCCCTACGACCAAGGCAACAAGGGCAAAGTGAGTTATTGGGACGAGAACGGTAACAGCCTGCGCAAACAGCTGCTGAAAGCACCGTTGAAGTTCACCCGTATCAGCTCCAAGTTCTCCAACGCCCGCCTGCACCCCATCTATAAGGTCTATCGCCCGCACCACGGTGTCGATTATGCTGCCCCCTCGGGTACTCCCGTTGTGGCTATTGCCGACGGTACGGTGATTCGCCGCGGCTGGGATAGTGGTGGCGGTGGTAACTATATCCGTATCCGCCACGCCAACAACTTGGAGTCGGCATATCTCCACCTGCGCGGCTTTGCGTCGGGTATCGCTGTCGGTACCTACGTCACTCAGGGTCAGTTGATTGGCTATGTGGGTAGTACAGGTGCGTCGACAGGTCCTCACTTGGACTTCCGCCTCTATAAGGGTGGCACCGCTATCGACCCGCTCAAAGCACCGTCGGAACCCGTTGAGCCTATCAATGCAGCCAACAAGGCGGCATTCGAGGCTATCCGCGACAGAGTGATGGCAGAGTTGCAGGGCCCCGTGGCTGATAGTGTGCGCATCACCTTGACCGACCTATATCCTACTCAGGCAGTGGAGGTTGCAACGGTTGCTGAACAATAAGAGTTGAGAACGATGAGCGCCGAGCACGAGATACTGAGGGGTGGGGTGCCCGATGAGCGAATAGTGAAGTTCATCAGGCGTCACCACGTTCTCTCGCTCGCCACCCACTCCGACGAGGGGTTGTGGTGCGCCGCGCTCTTCTATGCTTATAGCGCTGAGTTGCAGGCGTTTGTCTTTACCTCCGACCCCGCTACGCGCCACGCGCGCGAGATGGAGCGTGAGCCTAAGGTGGCAGCCTCGATAGTGCTCGAAACACGAGTGGTGGGACGAGTGCAGGGGTTGCAGATTGAGGGTGTGGCCTTGCGTGCCGAGGGTACGGAGTTTGAGGCGGCCAAGCGAACTTATGTGAAAAAATTCCCATACGCTGCGGTGGCGGAGTTGCACTTGTGGTTGCTCCGACCGCAGACCTTGAAATTGACCGATAACACGCTCGGTTTCGGGCGTAAACTAATATGGAAAGCCGATGAGTAGTCGTGGTGTGATAATCGTGGCAGGCGGCTCGGGTACCCGCTTGGGTGCCGACCGTCCCAAACAGTTCTTGCAGGTGGCAGGCAAGGAGATACTTGTCCACACCTTAGAACTCTTCCTGCGTGCCCTGAGTGGCAGCGATAGCAAGGTGGTTATCGTGCTGCCCGAGGTGTGGATTGAGGAGTGGCACGAGATTGCCGCACGACACGGATTGGCCGACACCCACACCGTATGTGCCGGTGGAGCGTCGCGTATCGGCTCGGTGCGCAATGGCTTGGCGGCGCTGGGCGAGTGCGACTTGGTGGCAGTCCACGACGGGGTGCGTCCCTGCCTCAGCGAGGCGATGGTGGAGCGTGGCTTCGAGGTGGCCGAGGAGTTCGGCTCGGCAGTTCCCGTGGTGGAGGTGGTCGATACTATCCGCCGAGTGGGCGCCGATGGCTCGGAGATTGTCGATAGGTCGGAGTTGAGGGGTGTGCAGACCCCGCAGGTGTTCGACGGTGAGGTGTTGCGTGCCGCATACGCCACCTGTCGTTCGGAGCGATACACCGACGATGCCTCGGTGGTGGAGCGTTGGCTCTCCTCGCGTGGCGGACAACTCGCCTTCTACGCAGGTGAGCGCAACAACATCAAGATAACCTACGCCGAGGATTTGGCACTTGCCGACTACCTGCTGGCGAAGAGATAGATTTGTACAAAGAGTAATTGCAGTAACGACCGAATGAGCAAAAGATTCAGAGCCGGACGAGCCGGAAGAGGTGTAGCGTGGTGGAGCACACTGCTGATTGTGTTGGCGGTGGCGGGTGGCGCCGCACTCTTCTACTTCAATCGCGAGGGTAGTGCCCTGGCGGTGTGGTATTGCTGTGTGGTGGTGTCGCTCTTCCTGTTGGCGCTCTTTGCCTCGCCGCGCGGTGCTGTGGTGGGCGAGCAGGGCGTGGAGATTAGGTGTGTGCTCCGCTCGGAGTATATTGCCCCTGAGTCTATCCGCTCGGTGCGCCTCGTGGAGTGGTCGTCGCTCGGCAGAGCACTGCCCATCGGTGGTGTGGCGGGATTTTTGGGCTACTACGGTAGGTTCTACTCCACTGCACGTCGCCAGAGGGTCGATATCTTTGCCCGTTCGCGCAGGTCGCTGGTGGAGATAAGCACCGAGGAGCGCAACTATATCCTCTCGCTCAGCGAGCCCGAGGAGTTTATCGATGCGGTGGACCAATTGCGCCACGAGATGAAACATTTTGGAAATCAGACAAAATAGTATAACTTTGTAGAGTGCCCCATCAGAGTCGGGAGTATTTACGTTTTAAGCCCAGAGTAAGGAGATGAAATTTCTGCGAATCATAGCATCTTATATCTACCGCGCTGTAATCTCGGTGCGCCACTGGTGCTACGATGTGGGGCTGCTGCGTAAACACTCTGTCGAGTTGCCTGTAATCTGTGTGGGCAATATCACCGTGGGTGGTACGGGCAAGACCCCCGTTGTGGAGTACCTGATTCGCCACCTCTCCCACTACTTCCGCGTGGCGGTCCTCTCGCGTGGCTATGGCCGCAAGACCAAGGGCTATCTGGTTGTCGAGCCGGGTATGTCGTTCCTGCGCTCGGGCGATGAGCCTAAGCAGATAAAGCGTAAGTTCCCCTCGGTGCCCGTTGTGGTGTGCGAGGATAGGGTGGAGGGTGTTCGCCGCATCCACGAGGAGTTCCCCGATGTAGAGTTGGTGATTATGGACGACGGTTTCCAGCACCGCAGCATCACCCCCAAGGTCAATATCGTCTTGGTCGATTATACCCGTCCCGTCAAGGAGGACCACTACCTCCCGTGGGGCAACCTGCGCGATAAACCCTCGCAGTTCTACCGCGCCAACATCTTCTTAGTGACCAAGACACCCGACGACCTGACACCCATCGAGCGCAACATCACGCTGAAAGATATAGATATCCTGCCCTACCAGAGTGCCTATTTCACCAATATCCGCAGTGGTGAGATACGTCCATTGTTCCCCGATGTGGCGATACCCGCCCGCGATGGTTGCAAGGTGGTGGCACTTGCGGGTGTGGCACACCCAAAGCCCTTCTTGGCGACTCTCAAACGCCACTACGAGGTGCTCGACACTTTGGTTTTTGCCGACCACTATGCCTACAAGGTGAGAGATGTGGCGCGCATTGCCGAGGAGCTCGACAGGCTGGGCGACGATGTGGTGGTGGTCACCACCGAGAAGGACGCGGTGAAGCTCACCAACCGCAAGCGAGTTCCCGAGTCGCTGCAACGCAGGTTGTATGTGATGCCCGTCTTTATCAACTTCCGCGACTTTGACGACGATAAATTTATACAAAATATAATCAACGATGTTAAACAAAATTAACGAAGCGACTCTCTATGTGAGGTCGAAAACCGATTACCAGCCCCGCGTAGGTATCATCTTGGGTACGGGCTTGGGTGGCTTGGTGGAGCATATCAACATCTCGACCGCAATTCCTTACGAGGAGATTCCCCATTTCCCCGTATCGACCGTCGAGGGACATAGTGGCAGATTGATTTTTGGTGAGTTGGCAGGTGTGCCCGTGGTGGCTATGCAGGGCCGCTTCCACTACTACGAGGGCTATGCCCCCGAGCAGTGTGTATTCCCCGTGAGGGTGATGAAGATGCTCGGCATCTCGGCACTCTTTGTGAGCAATGCCGCAGGCGGCATCAACTCCACCTTCCGTGTGGGCGACGTGATGGTCATCACCGACCATATCAACCTGATTCCCAACGTGCTCATCGGCAAGAACTATGGCGAACTTGGCCCTCGCTTCCCCGATATGTGTGAGCCCTACTCGAAGGAGCTGATTGCTGCTGCGGGTGAAGAGGCAGAGCGTCTGGGCATCAAGTTGCAGTACGGTTGCTATGTGGGCACCACAGGTCCCACCTACGAAACCCCGAAGGAGTATGGCTACTTCCGCTTCATCGGTGGCGATGCAGTGGGTATGTCCACCACTCCCGAGGTGATTGCTGCCCGCCATATGGGTCTGCCTGTGTTTGGCGTGTCGATTATCACCAACGCCGCTTTCAGTGGCCAAAAATCTACCCACGAGGAGGTACAGGAGGAGGGCCGCAAGGCTGAGAAGCGTATGACCGCACTCTTCTCCGCGCTGGTGAGCCGAGTGTAACGTGGGTGATTAGTATGGGCGGCAGATGAGCGCGCTGATAGATGATTAACCTTCGTAACGATAAAAGTTGTTACCACATAATGAACGAACAAAAATGATGAATATGATTAAGGCTGCGGCTGCCTATATAGCCGAGAGAGCACCCTTCACCCCCGAGGTGGGTATCATTTTGGGTACAGGTCTGGGTGGCTTGGTAGAGCACATTGATATTAAGTTGGATATCCCCTACGAGGAGATTCCCCACTTCCCCGTATCGACCGTTGAGGGTCACAGTGGCCGACTGATTTTCGGTATCTTGGGTGGCAAGCAGGTGGTTGCTATGCAGGGTCGCTTCCACTTCTACGAGGGCTACACCCCTCAGCAGGTGGTATTCCCCGTGAGAGTGTTGAAGATGGTCGGCATCAAGACCCTCTTTGTGAGCAACGCCGCAGGCGGTATGAACTCGTCGTTCAGGGTGGGCGACGTGATGGTCATCACCGACCATATTAACCTTATCCCCAATCCGCTTATTGGCAAGAATATCGCCGAGTTGGGTCCTCGCTTCCCCGATATGAACGATGCCTACTCGCCTGAGTTGCGCGCTCTGGCCACTCAGATTGCCGAGGAGCAGGGCATAAAGTTGCAGTATGGCTGCTATGTGGCGCTGACCGGTCCCACCTTCGAGACTCCCAAGGAGTACCACTATGTGAAGGCTATCGGTGGCGACGCAGTGGGTATGTCCACCGCACCCGAGGTTATCGCCGCACGCCATATGGGTCTGCCCGTCTTTGGTGTGTCGATAATCACCGACACTATGGACAACCTCTCGGTGAGCCACGAGGAGGTGCAGCGCGAGGGCAAGAAGGCCGAGAAGCGTATGAGTGCGCTCTTTATCGGCATCTTGGAGCGTATGTAACTCCTGCCTCGGTAATTGCTACACCTTGATATTGTTAATTAGCACGAAAACATAAACGTAAAAAAAATGGTAAATAAAGTTATACTTATTGGTAATGTGGGCGCCGATCCCGAGATTAGCACTTTGGAGTCGGGTGTTAAGGTGGCTCGCGTGAGAATGGCAACCACCGAGCGCTCGCGCAACCGCGAGACGGGCGATACTACCGAGCACACCGAGTGGCACTCCATCACCCTCTGGCGTGGTCTGGCCGATGTGGTCGATAGATATGTTCGCAAGGGTTCGCAGATCTATGTTGAGGGTCGCATCCGCACCCGTGAGTGGACCGACCAGAGCGGCAACAAACGCTACTCGACTGAGATTTTGGCCGACACTATGAACCTGCTCGGTCGCCGCAGCGACTCGCCTCAGCAGGGCGCAGCACCCCAGTCGGGCTACCAGCAGAGCACTCAGCCTGCCTATCAGCAGCCCGCTTATCAGCAGCAGCCCGCACAGCCTGCACCGTTACCCGCCGATGACCCCGACGATTTACCCTTCTAACCACTTCTAAGGTGGTGGGTATTAAGTAATAAAGGAGGCTAACACTACGTTAGCCTCCTTGAAAACTTTTAGCGAAAAAATGTGATCCCGAGGAGAATCGAACTCCTATCGTAAGAACCGGAATCTTATATTCTATCCATTGAACTACGGGACCGTGGGTGCAAAGGTCCGTTTTTTTATTGAGAAATACAACCCCCGCAAAGGTTGGTGAGGCTAATGAGCAAAAAGGAACTAATAAAAAACTTTAAGGTGCGCAGCATCGGCGACGTGGCAACACTGATGGCTATTATGGTGGTGCTCTGCGCCGCTGTGGTGACCACCGTGCTGGGCGGTTTTACCTCCGAGAAGTGGTGGATTATCGCGCTCTGTATTGTGGTGGGCGGTGTCGCTACCTACTTCATCGCCTACTCGGCGGTACACCGCTTTGTGATATATAAAATCAAGCCTATCTATCAGGTGGTTCTCGCGCGTAACCTGCGTACCGAGGAGGTCGAAACCGAACTCGCCAAGCGTCCCAACCTGATGGAGTATGTGGGCGATAAACTCTCGGTGTGGGCCGACGCCAACCGCAAGGAGATTGCGCGACTCAAAGAGAACGAGAAGTACCGAAAGGAGTTTCTGGGCAACGTGTCGCACGAGTTGAAGACCCCGATTTTCAACATTCAGGGCTACATCTCCACCCTCCTCGATGGGGCAATGTCGGACGAGAAGGTACTGCGTAAGTACTTGGAACGCAGCGAGAAGAGTATCGACCGACTGATTAACATCATCGATGACCTCGACGAGATTTCGCGCTTGGAGTCGGGCGTGCTCAACCTCAATCTGCGCCGCTTCGACATTGTGTCGCTCGCCCGAGATATTGTCGAGTCGCTCTCCTACGAGGCCACCGAGCGCCACATCACAATCTCGCTCGGCAACGAGCCTACCGAGCCGCAACCGCCCGTAACTGTCAAGGCCGACCGACGCTATATCGACCAAGTAATCAACAATTTGGTGGTTAACTCGGTGCGCTATGGCCGCGAGGGTGGCCACACCCGTATCTCCTTCATCGACCTCTTCGACCGTGTGATGATTGAGGTGGCCGACGACGGTATGGGTATCGACAAGGCCGACCTGCCCCGTATCTTCGAGCGCTTCTACCGCGTTGACAAGAGTCGTTCGCGCGAGCAGGGCGGCACAGGATTGGGCCTCGCCATTGTGAAGCACATCATCGAGGCACACCACGAAGGTATCACCGTGAGAAGTGAGTTGGGCAAGGGCACAACATTCTCATTTACACTGAGTAAGAACTAACAGCAAGCCACACAAAGAGTATGAGTAGCGGATTCAAACTTGTATCGGAGTACCAACCCACGGGCGACCAACCCGAGGCCATCGAGGGGTTGGTGCGCTCGGTGGAGAACGGTATGGCCGCCACCACTCTGCTCGGCGTGACAGGGTCGGGTAAGACCTTCACCGTGGCCAATGCGGTGGCAAGGCTCGGACGTCCGACACTTGTGTTGAGCCACAACAAAACCCTTGCTGCACAGCTATATAGCGAGTTTAAGGCCTTCTTCCCCGACAACGCGGTGGAGTACTTCGTATCCTACTACGACTACTACCAGCCCGAGGCCTACCTCCCCGCCAGCGACACCTACATCGAGAAGGACCTCGCCATCAACGAGGATATCGAGAAGTTGCGATTGCGCACCACTGCCTCGCTCCTCTCGGGTCGCCGCGATGTGATTGTGGTGTCGAGCGTGTCGTGCCTCTACGGTATCGGCAACCCCGAAGATTTCCGCTCCAACAGCATACTCATCAAGTGCGGCGAACGTATTGGCCATAAGCGACTTATATACTCGTTGGTCGATTCGCTCTACACCCGCACCGAGCAGGAACTCACCACCGCCTCGTTCCGCGTGGTGGGCGACACTATCGACATTATGCCCTCCTACGCCGATGTTGCCTATCGTATTATGATGTTTGGCGACGAGGTGGAGGCCATCTTCCGCATCGACCCCACAACGGGTGAACGTGTGGAGGAGATGGAGAGCGTGAAGATATTCCCCGCCAACCTCTTTGTCACCACTCGCGACCGCACCAATAAGGCGATAGAGCAGATACAACTCGACCTCGGCGACCGCATCACCTACTACGAGGAGCAGGGCCGACGTGTTGAGGCTCAGCGCATTAAACAGCGCGTGGAGTACGACTTGGAGATGATTAAGGAGCTTGGCTACTGCTCGGGTATCGAGAACTACTCGCGCTACCTCGATGGCCGCAAGCCCGGCGAGCGCCCCTTCTGCCTGCTCGACTACTTCCCCGAGGACTACCTCTTGGTCATCGACGAGAGTCACGTCACCATACCCCAGATACGCGCAATGTATGGCGGCGACCGTGCCCGCAAGGAGACCCTTGTGGAGTATGGCTTCCGCCTGCCTGCCGCTATCGACAACCGCCCCCTCACCTTCGCGGAGTTCGAGCAGTTTGCCCGACAGACCATCTATGTGAGCGCCACCCCTGCCGACTATGAGTTGGAGCAGTGTGAGGGCGCCATCGTCGAGCAACTCATACGTCCCACAGGACTCCTCGACCCGAAAATCGTTGTGCGTAAGGTGGATAACCCCATCGACGATATGCTCGAAGAGGTCGATAAACGTGTGCGCGCCAATGAGCGTGTGCTGGTCACCACCCTCACCAAGCGTATGGCGGAGGAGCTCTCCAAGTACTTCGACCGTATCGGCGTGCGCAACAGATATATACACTCCGACATCGACACCTTCGAGCGTGTCCAAATTCTCGACGACCTGCGCGCCGGGTCGTTCGACGTGCTGGTGGGTGTCAACCTCCTGCGCGAGGGCCTCGACCTGCCCGAGGTGTCGCTCGTGGTGATCCTCGATGCCGACAAGGAGGGCTTCCTGCGTAGTGAGCGTGCCCTGACCCAGACCGCAGGTCGCGCGGCGCGCAATGTGAACGGTATGGTGATTATGTATGCCGACCGTATGACGGAGGCTATGCGTGCCACGATTGCCGAGAGCGACCGCCGCCGTGAGAAACAGATGCGCTACAATGAGGATCACGGTATCACCCCGCGCGCAGTCACCCACTCCGTGCGCTCCCTCCTCACCGAGGAGAGCCTCGCCACAATGCCTGCCGCCCCACAACCGCTCTATACGCCCACCCCGCTCAACACCTCGGTGGGTATCGCCGCCGATGTGAGTGGCACCTACTCGGCAGGTGGTGTGGAGCAGGAGATAGAGAATGCCCGACGCAATATGGAGGAGGCCGCCAAACGCCTCGACTTCGGCGAGGCCGCACGCTGGCGCGATGCGATGTATGCCTTGCAGGAGCGCGCCGCAAAAGTGAAAAAGTAACCCGTAAGATGAAACTTGCAGAACTGATAACCAGAACGATAGAGTATTTCTATATCAAACCTGTGCAGCGCTTCGTGCCCCGCACCACCTTCCTCTATGGCGTGTGTGGCGGCGCTAACCTTGTGCTCAATTGGGTCTTGTATTTTTTTGTCTTCCACTTCGTGGTGCGACAGGAAGTTGTTGACTTGGGCTTTGTCGCCATCTCGGCCCATATCGCCACTATGCTCCTCACCTTCCCGATTACCTTCTTCACGGGCTTCTGGTTGCAGAAAAATGTCTCGTTCAGCGACTCCCCGCTGACAACAGGCACCAAACTCTTCCGCTACGCCCTCACGGTGGCAGGCTCCCTCCTGCTCAACTACGTGGGCCTCAAATTCTTCGTCGAGTGGTGCCACATCTATCCCACCCCCTCGCAAATCATCACCTCCCTGATTTCGGTGGTGTATTCGTACTTTGTTCAACGCTACTACACTTTTAAAAAAGCCATATAATTTTAAAAAAGCCATCTAATCGGTGAATTTGGTGTTAGGGTAGCCTTTGTGACTAATCACATACGAATAGTATGCTCATAGCCACAAAGACTCCCCTGCCTAAAATTCCCTCGATTATATGACTTTTTTACACTCTCAGTTTTTTTTAGATAGGGAGTTTAGGGAACTTAGGGAATTTAGGGAGATTAGAGAATAATGGGAATGATAGGAATTATGGGAGTTTTGGGAGAATCTTTAAACTCCTTAAACTCCTTAACACTCCCTAATCTCCCTACATCATTCTGAATTTTGAATTTTGCATTTTGCATTTGTTTCTGCGGGGGCTTGGGGGTGGGTCCAATCTGCAATTGCCTGCGGAGCAGGCAGGTGTCGAGGTGTTGATTAGCGAGAAAAGGTAAATTCACCTTAGAAACATAGTTAGCTGCACCCTGCCTCGGCTTTCAGCCGAGGACACATCCCCCTCCAAGGAGGGGGCTTGGGGGAGGGTAAACGCTTAGGGTTGCCGAAGGCAATCCCCCGCCAAGGAGGGGGCTTGGGGGTGGGTAAAACCTGCAATTGCCTTCGTAAGAAGGCAGGTGTCGTGAGTTATAGTAGCGAGAAAAGGTATATTTACCTTCCTAATAATTTACCTTACCAACATAGATAGCAGCAACTTCACCCGAGGCAAAGCCTCGGGACACATCCCCCGCCAAGGCGGGGGCTTGGGGGTGGGTCCAATCTGCAATTGCCTTCGTAAGAAGGCAGGTGTCGTGAGATACAGTAGCGTGAAAAGGTAAATTTACCTTAGAAACATAGTTAGCTGCAAAAGAAAGAGGGTTGACCTCACGTCAACCCTCAGATCGTCGTCCTTGGGGGGTCGGGGTGTCGAGAAAAATTTTGCCGAAATCTCGATCTTAATGGAAGTGTCCCCCTCTTTGTTTGGACGAACTGTTGTTAGCACAAAGCGTTTTAATCACCCTTCATTTATCTTGATGCACACATACCCCGAAATGTTGCACGTGTACAAAAAAAAATTTCGTTTTTTTTATTTTTTTGCTCTTTTTGTTCTGTTTTACCTCTTTTCGGGGTAGGGCGAATAGGTTGCCAGCACAAGGTTTTCGCCATCGTAGAGTGTGATGGCTGTCGAGCGGGCGTTGTTGGCATAGACTGCCGCGCCTTCTTCGGTGTAGCCCACATACTCATATTTGCCCTCCACAAAATCGACGAGTGCCTGACCGTGTTGCTTCTCCACCGAGAGTACGCTGTAATCGAGCTTACCCTCTGTGAAGTGGTAGAGGTAGCGGTAAACCATCTCTTTACCGTTGTAGAGTATCTGCTCGTCGCTCGACTCGTATATGGAGTAGCCAGTCATATACTTTTTGGTGGCATCCACATTGGTCCCCCACGCGGTGTATGGCTCGAAAAAGTTCTGCTCTTCGTCTTCGAGAGCGCAAGAGGTGCAGATCGCCACACAGGCGAGGAGCATCAGTCCAAAATTTTTCATCTTCATCTTCATATATAGGTTTCTAATAGTATAGTTCGCTCTCGATGGGGCCGGTGATGCTCTCGGCGGAGGAGTTGCAGTAGCCGAGGTAGTGCACACCGTTTGCTGCGAAGTACTCGATGCGCCAGATGGAGTCGGCAATGCTTGTGAAGGCGATGGTCTCGGCCTGCGAGGTCACCACGGTCGATACCCAGCTACCGTTGACAAGGTTGCGATAGTAGTTGTACCAGCTCACCTTCTCGGTGGGGTTTTCGACATCTTGGCGCACGAGCAGTCCGTTGTCGCCGATGCGGTTGGTCACCTTGTAGAGCGACTTGGTGGAGGCGTAGGTGAACTGACCGTTGAGGAGCATCGAGCCACTCTTGGGTGTCACCTCCAAGCTACCCGACAGACGCAGGTCGCTACCGTCACCGTAGGCCGGTATGCTATTGAGCATCAGGCTGTAAACACCGTCGGCCTTGTAGGCGATGGTAATCTCATTGCCCTCGGGGAGGTCGTAGGTGCCGGGGAGGAACGACCACTTGCTGCCCAGCGTGTTGAGTGCCTTGCCACCCTCCATCTGGATGCGCACCACGGGGCGGTTGTTGCGCTCCAGACGCCAGATGCCACTCTCGGTGTCGAAGCGGATTTTGTAGTCGGGGAAGTATTTGTCCTCAATGTCGTCGCGCATCTTCTCGGTGGGTGCGAGGTAGTACTCGTTGAAGGCGACAGCCAGTTCAACCACGGTGATGGGGGTCATCAGGTATTGACGTGTCTGGTTGTAGATTGTGCGCGCAGGGGCGGTGGGGTCGGGGGTAATCTCCTTCTCGCAGGAGGTCATTGCAACCACTACCAACAGCGCCGAAAGGCATAATGTAAAAAAACGTTTCATATCTCTATCTGTGTTATTATCAAGTTGTTGAATTAGAATCGGTAGCCAATACCTATGGTGGCGAAACCGTTGGTGCCGAGTGTGAGCAACTCGCCATATCCGAAGAACTTACGACCCACTGCAATGCCCAGGGGTGTGGCCTGCACTGCGCCCAGCATATCGCTCTGCTCGCCATTGTCGAAGGCCACCGTGAAGCCGATGCCTATCGAGGAGTAGAGCCTCACCCACGGTGAGTTGAGCCAGGTGGCACGCGCATAGGGCATCAGCGTCGCGTAGTGCTCGCTTGTGGTGTGGCTCTTGACTCCCGTGAAGGTGGAGTAGAATGGGGTTACCTTCGATGAGTAGCTTACCTGCGCACCAAACTCCATCACGTGCGATGTACGATAGGTGTAGGTGAGGGCCAGAGCGTCGATGTAACGGGTGTCGCCCTCGATGAACTTGCTGTCGGCAAACGACTCGGAGGGGTTGTAGCCGTAGCCATCGTAATTCTCGAACGATACGAGTGGCGATAGAGCGTAGGTGCCCAGACGTATCTCTTGGGTGTTGTTGATTAGCTCGCGCTGCTTTGCGCGACGCTGCTGCGCCGAGAGAGGCGCCAATGTGGCACACGCCATCACCAAAAGCAAAAGTCTCTTCATAACTTGTCTGTGTTTTGTGATTCTGTCGGAGGCCTGTTTCGTTGTTCTCCTCGAAAACCGCTTCCTAATGTTATAGACGCATAACCCCTCCAAAATGTTGCAAGCCCTGCGGACTATTCTACCATTACATCACTTTTTCTTATAATTATATGGGGGGGGGTAATTTTTGCCTATAATGAACATTTTGTCGGGGTGGGGCAACTACTATTTACAATCCCCGTAGTTATATACTATATATTGGTATAACTATTTTTTGAGCACCTACATTGTTGTTCTTATCTGAGATTGCACTTTTTTACACCACCACGTTATTCTCCCCACCTGAGATTGCAGTTTTTCACACCACCACGTTATTATCCCCACCTGGGATCGAACTTCCGCAGCAGACGAGAGCAGACCGAGGAGGGAGGGAAATGCGGTGACCCGTAGGGTTAGAAGATGATTTGATGGTAACTGCCAAACTTGTTTGAGGAGTTACCATCAAATTATATTCTAAGTTGCGTAGCAACTCTGCATTTACCCATACCACCCCGAAGACAAGTCTGCCGAGTCGCCACCGGAGAGTGCGATCCCGGCTTCGGGCATAAAAAAAAGATGCAGGTCTGAAAATCAGACCTGCACCTTAGAAAGTACCCGGAGCCGGGATCGAACCGGCACAGGGGTGAACCTATTGGTGTTTGAGACCAACGCGTCTACCAATTCCGCCATCCGGGCGTGGTATTAACCACCATTTGGGTTGCAAATATAAGCAATTTTCCGAAAATACAACTCTTTCGGGGGAGTTTTTTCGTTCGTTGTTGTTTTTTCTCCTTTGGGGCTCCGATAATTACACCCGTAATTACCTGCGTAAAACCGCTTTGAGGATACCCTCGGTGTCGTATCCGCACTCCGCTTTTTGTTGTGCTACGGTGGCGTGTTCCACAAATCTATCCTTCACGCCGAGGCACTCCACGCTTCCCGCATAGCCCACGCCTGCGAGGTAAGTTGCCACCGCGTTGCCCGCGCCACCATCGACCACTCCGTCCTCGACGGTCACTATATGTTTCACCTTGGCGGCCACCTCGGCCACCATCTCTTCGTCGATTGGTTTCGCCCAGCGCATATCTATCACCTCGACCGACACGCCCTCCTTCTCGGCCCTCTCTGCGGCCTTCACAGCGTCGGCGAGCACCGTGCCGAAGCAGAGCACTGCCACATCGCCGCCCTCGCGCACCCTGCGCGCACGACCTACCGTGAGCACCTCCATCTCGCGCTCGGCAACGCCCACGCCACGTCCGCGCGGGTAGCGGATAGCAAAGGGGCCACCCACCTCCAATGCGGTGAGCATCATATCGCGCAGCTCCTGCTCGTCGCTCGGCGTGCCGATGCGCATACCCGGCACGGGGCGCAGGAAGGCGATGTCGAAGGTGCCATTGTGTGTCGAGCCATCTTCGCCCACCACGCCTGCCCTGTCGAGGCAGAGCACCACCGAGTAGCCACTCAGCGCAACATCGTGAATCACATTATCGTAGCCTCGCTGCAAGAACGAGGAGTATATATTACAAAATGGTACCAGCCCCTCAGCCGCCAAGCCTGCCGAGAAGGTCACCGCGTGGCCCTCGCAGATGCCCACGTCGAAACATCTCTCGGGCATCGCGCTTTGCAGGATATCCATCGAGCACCCTTTGAGCATCGCGGGGGTGATGCCCACCACTCGGCTATCGCGCTGGGCGAGTTCGAGCAGGGCCTTGCCGAACACATCTTGATAGCGTGGTGGCAGGTTCTCCTCGCTCTTCTCGCGCGCACCCGTAGCGGGGTCGAAGCGTCCCGGGGCGTGCCATACGGGGTCGGTGCTACCCTCGGCGGGGGCGTAGCCCTTGCCCTTGGTGGTCAGCACGTGGAGCAACTTTGGTCCGGGGATATCTTTCAGCAGTGTGAAGGTGCGGATCAGTGTTTTCAGGTCGTGGCCATCGACAGGGCCGAAGTAGCGGAAGTTGAGTCCCTCGAAGAGGTTACTGCGGCTGAGCAGACCTGTTTTCAGGGCGTTGCCCATCTTCTGCAAGGCACGACGCAGGCGTGGGGTGTGCGACAGGGCACTCCACAACCTACTCTTCATCTTATTATATCGGCGCGACGAGGAGATGCGGAGCAGGTTCTCCTTCAAGGCTCCCACGTTGGTGCTGATCGACATATTATTGTCGTTGAGCACCACCAGCAGGTCGGCCTCGCTTGCTCCTGCGTTGTTGAGTCCCTCGAATGCCAGACCACCCGTCAGGGCGCCATCGCCAATCACCGCCACCGTCTTCTGCTCCAAGCCCTGCAACTCGGCCGCCTTGGCCATCCCGAGGGCTGCGGAGATACTCACCGAGGAGTGACCACCCACAAAGGCGTCGTACTCGCTCTCCTCAGGACGGGGGAAACCCGCGATGCCACCCTGCTTGCGGAGGGTGTGGAAGGTGTCGCGACGACCGGTGATGATTTTGTGTGTATATGCCTGATGGCCAACGTCCCACACTATCTTGTCCTGCGGGGCGGAGAATACATAGTGGAGCGCTGTGGTCAGCTCCACCGTGCCGAGGCTCGATGCGAGGTGACCGGGGTTGCGCGAGAGCTCGTCGATAATCATCTGGCGCACCTCACGACAATAGTCGGTGAGCTCCTGCTGAGTGAGCTTTTTCAGGTCGGCAGGGGAGTTTACCTTGTTGAGATATCGGTTGTCGTGGGCCATAATGTGTGATTATCCGCACAAATATACAAAATAATATGATTAATTTACGAAAAATTACTATCTTCGTGGTGGCTGCCGAGTGGTATGGCGGCACTAACTATCAGAAACAGAACTATGAAGTACAAACGTATATTACTCAAATTGAGTGGTGAATCGCTGGCAGGTGGCAGCGGTCACGGTCTTTCGACAGATGTGTTGCTGAGCTACGCACGACAGATTAAGGAGGCAGTAGCCGAGGGCGTACAGATAGGTATCGTCATCGGCGGCGGTAACATCTTCCGCGGCTTGCAGGGCGTGGGTCGTGGCTTCGACCGCGTCAAGGGCGACCAGATGGGTATGCTCGCCACCATCATCAACTCGCTGGCTCTCAGCTCGGCACTCGAAGCCGAGGGCGTTAAGTCGAAGGTGCTCACCAGCTTCCGCACCGAGCCTGTGGGCGAGTACTACTCCAAGGCTAAGGCTGTCGAGTACCTCGAAGCGGGCTATGTGGTTATCATCGGTGGCGGCACCTCCAACCCCTACTTCTCGACCGACAGCGCCTCGGCACTGCGCGGCATCGAGATCGAGGCCGACATTATGTTCAAGGGCACTCGCGTCGATGGCATCTACACCGCCGACCCCGAGAAAGACCCCACCGCCACCAAGTTCTCGACCATCAGCTTCGACGAGGTCTATGAGCGTGGCCTGAAAATTATGGACCTCACCGCTTTCACCCTCTGCCGCGAGAATAAACTGCCGCTGGTGGTATTCGATATGGACACCGAGGGCAACCTGATGCGCATCCTCTCGGGCGAGGAGATTGGTACTGTGGTAACCCTGTAATGGTTTGTACCACAGCATCGTAACCCGTTATAGCACAGACTAAGACGAACAAAAACCTAAAAAGAATAAAGATATGAGTGACGAATCGAATCTTATCCTCGACGATGCCACAGAGAAGATGCAGCGCACCGTTGAGCATCTGAAAGAGGCCCTGCTCGGCATCCGCGCCGGCAAGGCTAACCAACACGTATTGAAGGGTATTACCGTTGATTACTACGGTAGTCCTACCCCTGTTGAGCAGGTGGCCAGCATCACTATCCCCGATGCGAAGACCATACTCGTTCAGCCCTGGGAGCGCAATATGATTGCCCCCATCGAGAAGGCTATCTTGGTGGCTAACATCGGCCTGACCCCCTCGAACAATGGCGAGCACATCCGCCTCTCCATCCCCGCCCTCACCGAGGAGCGCCGCCGCGAACTCGTTAAGCAGGTACGCGAGGTGGCCGAGAAGGCGCGCGTGAGCATCCGTGGCGCACGTCGCGACGCTGTCGATGCCTTCAAGAAGGCCCAGAAAGATGGTATGTCGGAAGACGAGTCGAAGAACGGCGAACAGGAGGCTCAGAAGTTGCTGGACAGCTTTACCAAGAAGGTGGAGGAGGTTGTCTTAGCCAAAGAGAAAGAAATTATGACAGTGTAAAAAAGCCATCTGATTGGTAAATTTTGCACTTCCCTTGCGAGGCTGCTCCTCACATACGCTTAGTATGCTGCGGGCAGCCTCGCTGCACGAAGCCCAAAATTTCCTCAATCATATGACTTTTTTGTAAAAATGAGAGTGGTATCGAACCACTCTCATTTTTTTGGAGTATGGGTACCTGATTAAAACCTATTGGGCCTATCGGGCCTATTGGGCTTATTAAAAATTAAATAGGCCCAATAAGCCTAATAAGCCTAATAGGCAATTTAGGGAGTTTAGTGAATTTAGGGATATTCTTTATATTCCCATTATTCCCATTATTCCCATTATTCTCATTATTCCTATAATTCCCTAACGCTCCCTAACGCTCCCTAACACTCCCTAAACTCCCTAAGCGTAAATGAGCATTTGGCTCACAAGCGAAGTGCAAAATTTACCGATTAGATGGTTTTCCTAAAAAGTAATGGGAGGCATTTGCCTCCCATTACTCTCTCGAAGAGAATCTAAATTATTTCAGACGCATCTCGTCCGATACGGTCAGAACCTTGCGGCCCTTTGCGCGGCGTGCAGCCAGCACCTTGCGACCGTTAGCGGTCGACATTCTCTGGCGGAAGCCGTGTTTGTTGATTCTCTTTCTCTTCGAAGGTTGATAAGTCCTTTTCATAGCGCTATTTAATTATATTTTGTTGTCTTATCGTTTGTTACAATTCACAATGCGGAGTGCAAAGGTATAACAATTTTGTTGTTAACAAAAATTTTCTTGCATTTTTCTCCATTTTCTCTTCAAAAACCACTCTTTATGGTCGCTTTTCTCCCCCCGATAGTGCTCTACTTGCGGCCATAGACCACCACTTTCTCGGCAAAGAACTCCTCCTCGAAGATATTCTTAATCGGGTAGATATCGAATTTGTGGCGTGCCAATGCCAGCTCCTCCGCCAAGTCGCCCCCTTTGAGGAGCAGCATACCGTTGGGCAGAGAGCCCTTGCCCTCGCCACGCTCAATCTTGCCCCACGTCCAGCGCATCAGCGTCGCGGTGTCGGTCACTGCGCGGCTCACCACATAGTCGAAGCGTCCCTCCACGCCCTCCACGCGGGCGTTGATAGCCCTCAGGTTGCCGATGCCGATAGCCTTGCTCACCTCCTCTACTACCTTGATTTTCTTGCCTATAGAGTCAACCGCGGTAATCTCCGCCTCGGGGAACATCACTGCCAGAGGCACACTCGGAAAGCCGCCACCACACCCCACATCGAGGATACGCGCCCCCGCCTCGAATCGGCAGACACGCGCAATGGCGAGCGAGTGCAGCACGTGTTTGAGGTAGAGCGAGTCGAAGTCCTTGCGCGATATCACGTTTATCTTGGCGTTCCACTCGGCATAGACCTCCCTCATAGCCTCAAACTGCTCCAACTGCTTGGCGGTCAACACTTCACCAAAGTATTTTTTTATATTATCCATACTCTTTTATTCCGTTTTTACTTCTCTTTCGATTTTGCTTATCGCAATGTGTGGGCGTATCCTATTTAAATATACCTTTTAAATAGGTTGCTGCCGCCTCAGCCACACGCTCTCCGTCGAGTGCCGCACTGATGATACCACCCGCATACCCTGCTCCCTCGCCCGTGGGGTAGAGTCCTCTCACCTCCGTATGTTGCAGGCTCTCCCTGTCGCGCGGTATGCGCACGGGGGTCGAGGTGCGCGACTCCACGCCAATCAGCGTAGCCTCCGAGGTGAGAAAACCGTGCATACGTCGGTCGAAGTTGAGGAGTCCGCCACGTAGCGACTCTGCCACCACCCTCGGCATCCACTCCCACATATCGCCACACACCACACCCGGTGTGTAGGAGGTGCGCACCACGCTCTGCGAACGACGATGCGCCACAAAGTCGGTGGCACGTTGTGCGGGGGCCTTCTGTCCCTCGGCACCTGCGGCACGTGCTCTGCTCTCCATCTCCTGCTGGTAGCGGAGTGCCGCAAGTTCGCCCCACTCGGCGCGCAGATAGCCATAGTCCTCCTCGCGTATCTCAGTCACTATGCCCGAGTTTGCCCAGCGTGAGCCACGAGCCGACGAGGACATACCATTTACCACACACTCTGCCGAGTCGGTCATCGCGGGTACTATCACACCGCCCGGGCACATACAGAACGAATAGACACCTCGTCCACCCACCTGAGCCACAAGCGAATAGGAGGCGGCGGGCAACACCTCGCGCCACTCGGCGGAGTGGTACTGTATGGTGTCAATCAACTCCTGCGGGTGCTCGATGCGGACACCCATAGCAAAGGGCTTCGCCTCGATGCGGATACCGCTATCGTGGAGGGTGTAATATATATCGCGTGCGGAGTGGCCTGTGGCCAGCACCACACACTCGCTGTCGAATCGACGACCATCGGCACACTCCACACCTCGCACCGCTCCGTCGCGTACGACGATACGGCTCACCCGCGCCCCGAAGAGCACCTCGCCACCGCACTCGCGGATTGTGCGGCGCACATTTTCGATGATGCGCGGCAGTCGGTCGGTACCTATGTGGGGTCGTGCCTCGTAGAGTATCTCGGGCTGTGCACCGTGGAAGACGAGTGCTTGGAGTGCTCGGTTGTAGTCGCCACGTTTCTTGCTGCGTGTGAAGAGTTTACCGTCGGAGAAGGTACCTGCGCCGCCCTCGCCGAAGGCGTAGTTGGAGTTGGGGTCTATCTCGCCACCACGTCCTATGCGGGCAATATCCTTCTTACGCTCGCCGACCTCCTTGCCTCGCTCCAATACTATGGGGCGCAGGCCGAGCTCGATGAAGCGGAGTGCGGCAAACAACCCCGCCGGACCACCACCCACGATGATAACCTCGCGCGCGTGCTCCACGTTGGGGTAGTCGAAGTGTACGGGGGGTGGCAACTCCTCACCGTCGATGTATAGTTCGACGGTCATCAACACCTTGGGGGTGCGGTGGCGGGCATCGACCGAGCGCTTGACCACGCGCGCAAGTGCCAATTGGCTGCGCGGACAGCCAATCTGGCGCAGTGCGATGGGTAGCCACTGCTCCTCCGATGCCGCCTGACGCGGGGTGAGGGTGAGGTTTAGGGTGTGTGCCATAACTCTTTTTGCTCCGATGATTTGCGGTACGCCCCAACAAAACTATACCTTACTAAGACTCAATAGTATCCTTACGGGTGAAACGTACAAAAATCTGCACAAAAATAGACAATTTTTTCGTACATTTGCGAGTTCTTTATGCAAAGAAGAGAGAACGACACTGAAAGCAATGAAAAAGTTAATCATCATACCTACATATAACGAGTGCGAAAACGTCGGCGCAATGATCTCCCGCGTATTCTCGCTCGGCGAGAGTTTCGACCTGCTCTTTGTTGACGATGGGTCGCCCGATGGCACTGCCACCATCATCAAGCAGAGTATGGAGAACCACCCCGACCGCCTCTTTCTCATCGAGCGTAGCGGCAAGCTCGGCTTGGGCACTGCCTACCTGACGGGCTTCCGTTGGGCATTGGAGCGCGGCTACGACTATGTTTTTGAGATGGACTGCGACTTCTCGCACAACCCCGACGACCTGCTGCGCCTCTACCGCGCTGCACTCGACGGTGCCGATGTGGTAATCGGCTCGCGCTACTGCCAGGGTGTCAACGTGATTAATTGGCCGATGTCGCGACTGCTGATGTCGTGGTGCGCGTCGCGCTATGTGAAAATTGTGACGGGTATGCCCGTAAAGGACGCCACAGCAGGCTTTGTGGGCTACTCGCGCGAGGTGCTGCAAACGCTTGACCTCGACCACATTAAGATGCACGGTTATGGCTTCCAGATAGAGATGAAGTATGCCGCTTGGCGCAAGGGCTTCAACATCAAAGAGGTGTCGATTGTCTTTGCCGACCGCACAAGGGGCACCTCGAAGATGAGCAGCTCGATATTTGGCGAGGCCTTTTGGGGCGTTATCGGTCTTCGCTTCCGAAATTTCAAATAACAATTGTTCAAAAGGTCGAAATCCTAACACAATAAGCCACTTCTACAAAGGCCCTCTGCCACCGAGAGGGTCTTTTTTATTTAAAATAGGTATAAAAACCTAATTGATTTTGCACAATTTCCCCCAACTTTGTATCTACCAAAATTTAACACAAAGCGTTATGAAGAGATTTTTTATGGCGACAACCCTTGTCGCAGCTATGTTCGTCGGCGGTGTAGCCTATGGTGCTAACCCCGAAAACTACGACTCCGTAACTACTGCCCCTGCCGCAGCTGATAGCGAACTCCCCACCGTGAGCTCGACTCCCAAACTGAGTGGTTATGTTATCACCAACTTCCTCTATAAGCAGGATGCAGGCACCTCGTTCAATGTGCGCAACGTAAACCTCAGCCTCGATGGCAACCTCGGCGATAACTTTGATTATAAGGTGCAACTCGCCTTTGCCGGCTCGCCCAAGGTGAGCGATGCCTACGGTCGCGTGAAGTTCAACCAAGCCTTCAACCTCCAAATAGGACAGTTCCGTACCCCCTTCACCTTGGAGGGTACTATCTCGCCCACAGGTCTGGAAGCATTTGACAACTCACTGCCCATCAGCACCTTCTGGGGTGGCCGCGATATCGGTGTGGCTCTCTATGGTGCGTTTGGCGACAACAAGGTGGCTGAGTACTCGGTCGGCGTCTTCAACGGTTCGGGTACCAACAAGGCCGACATTGATAAGTATAAAGATTATATAGGTCGCGTGATTATCAACACCCCTATCGAGGGTATGGCAGTCTCGGCTTCGTTCCACCTCGGCAACTCCGAGGATAATGGTGCTCAGGTGGCATACAACCGCTTTGCAGCAGGTTTCAAGTACGACTCCGAAGGCCTCTTCGCACGCTCGGAGTATCTGTGGGGTGGCGACGACTCGGCTAAGGCACAGGGCGTCTATGGCCTGCTCGGCTACAAAATTAACCCCCGCATCAAGGCATTTGCAAAGTACGATTGGGTGCAGTTCGAGACCCCCAAAGGTGACTTTGTGGCAGACACCAACTCGGTAACCGCAGGTATGGCCTACCACCTCAATAACAAGGTATTCTTCCGCTTCCAATATCAGATGCTCAAACCTCAGGGCTCGGAAAAAATTGCCAATAATGTTGGCGCGGGTATGACCGTTATGTTCTAAGCAACTAATAAATAATTAGATACAAAGCGAAAAAGAGATGAAAAAGTTATTACAAACACTCAAATCGGAAGATTGGATTATCGTATTTGCCGGTATGGTAATCCTCGCTATCGCGCTCCTCTTCCCCAATTTTATGCCCTCGATGCCCAAGTCGCTCGCTACGGGCGCTAATTGGCTCGACGCCGGCTACATCTTCGTGTTCCTCTTGGCACTCACCTATATCACCAACTTCGCAATGGGTCGCAAGTTGAAAGGTGTGCTGCTCTCGTTTGCGTCGATCTTTGTGCTGACACTCCTGGCACAGATGACCGCCGCTATCCCCTTCATCAAGGAGATTGGCCTCGAAGCAGTATTCTTTGCAGTGATTTTTGGTCTGATTATCAGCAACGTATTCGGTGTACCTGAGTGGATGAAACCCGCTATCCAGAGCGAGTTCTACATCAAAATCGGTATCGTCTGCCTCGGTGCGACTATCCTCTTCGGTGAGGTGCTCCACTCGGGTATCTATGCTCTTATTCAGGCACTTATCGTGGTATTCTGCGTGTGGTACTTTGCATTCTACGTGTCGCGCAAGAAGTTCAAGGTCGATGACGAGATGGCTACTATGCTCGCCTCGTCGGTTAGTATCTGCGGCGTGTCGGCAGCTATCGCCACCGCGGGTGCTATCAAGGGCGACGGTAAGAAGCTGAGCTACATCATCTCGCTCGTGCTCGTGTGTGCTATCCCGATGATGTACCTGATGCCCTGGATTGCCAACTTGGTACTCCCCCTCATCCTCTCCGACCCCACCGCTATTCAGGAGGTGGCAGGTGCTTGGATGGGTGGCACTATCGACACTACCGGCGCTGTTGTGGCTTCGGGCTCGCTGCTGGGTGAGACCGCCGAGCAGACCGCAGTTATCGTGAAGTCGTCGCAGAACGTGCTGCTGGGCGTTGCCGCATTTATCATCTCGCTCTATTGGGCATATCGTGGCAAGGAGGGCGTTGAGCGCCCCACAGTAGGCGTCATCTGGCACCGCTTCCCCAAGTTCGTTGTGGGCTTTATCCTCGCCTCGGTGATATTCAGCATCTTCTTCGCTTCGGACGACTTCGAGGCTAACCGCAAGATGGCTAAGAGTATGAGTACCACCCTGTTCAGCATCGCCTTTGTCTGCATCGGCCTGGAAACTCGCTTCAAAGATATCTTCTCGAAGGAGAATCGCCAACCCCTGAAAGCCTTCCTGGCCGCTCAGGGCTTCAACATCGTGGTAACATTTGTGGTAGCGTTGTTGCTGTTTGGTGTTGCAAAACCCTACCTGGCTTAAAAAAGCCATCTGGCAAAAAAGCCATCTGGCTTGTAAATTTTGCACTTCCCTTGCGAGGCTGCTCCTCACATACGCTTAGTATGCTGCGGGCAGCCTCGCTGCACGAAGCCCAAAATTTCCTCAGCCATATGACTTTTTTGGGTAGTGGGTTTAATAAGAAAAGCGTCTATGACGCCAAAATTCAAAATTGATTAAAAATGAGAGCAGTATCGAACTGCTCTCATTTTTTTGTAGGGAGTGTTAGGGAGTGTTAGGGAGGTTAGGGAATAATGGGAATTATGGGAGTAATGGGATAACTGATAAGACTCTTTGTGTAATAATTGTGTTTTCGGGTTTAGGGGATACTCTCGAAGAGAGTACAAATGAAATAGAGAATAGGGCTTGTCAAGTTTACTTGAACAAAGCCCTATTCTCTATTTTGTTTGTAGTTACTGCAAAGTAACTCCTAAATCCGCAAACTAATA
>JAFXAY010000002.1 GCA_017521965.1 Tidjanibacter sp.
CACCCGACCTCTGGCTGAGGTCGGGTGTCATATTATTATACAGGTAGAAATTACAATCGCTCCAACTTAACGGTGAAGTGGCGCATCAGCTCGGCCTCCCAAGCGATGCGGACACCGCGGGTTATCTCCTCTCGGCGGTCGAATACGTTCTTCAAGGCCACAGCAATCACGTCCATATGGTTGTTGGTATAGACCCTGCGGGGTACGCAGAGGCGCAACAAATCCAAGCCACCAAAGCGATTCTCACGGGTCACAGGGTCGCGGTCGGCAAGGATATAGCCAATCTCGCAACCACGGATGCCTGCCTCCAAATAGAGTTCGATAGTGAGGGTCTGGGCGGGGAACTCCTCCTTAGGCACTTTGGTCAATATCTTCGATGCATCGACAAATATGGCGTGGCCACCTGCGGGACGCTGATAGGGAATGCCGAACTCATCGAGGCGGGCAGCCAAGTATTGCACCTGGCGGATACGGGTGTCGAGGTTGTCGAACTCGGTATTCTCGTCGAGACCGACAGCCAGAGCCTCCATATCGCGACCATTCATACCGCCATAGGTGAGGTAACCCTCAAAGGGGATGCAGAAGCGTTTTGCCCCCTCGTACCAATCCTCGTGGCGGGTTGCAATGAAGCCACCCATATTGACGATACCATCTTTCTTAGCCGACATAGTCATAGCATCGGCAAGCGAGAAGATCTCGGCCACAATCTCCTTGATGCTCTTATCGGCATAACCCTCCTCGCGGGTCTTGATAAAGTAGGCATTCTCGGCAAAGCGAGCCGAGTCGAGCACCACACGCTTACCGTAGCGGTCGGCGATAGCACGCACCTCGCGCAGATTCTGCATCGACACGGGCTGACCACCTGCGGTGTTGTTGGTGATGGTGACGATGATAAAGGGGACACGCTCGGCGTGCTCAGCGAGTGCCTTTTCCAACTTTGCGGGATCGACATTACCCTTGAAGGGGAGTTCGAGTTGGGTATCCTTAGCCTCGTCGATGGTGCAGTCGAGGGCCTGAGCCTTGCGACTCTCGATGTGGCCCTTGGTGGTGTCGAAGTGGGAGTTGCCGGGGACAACATCGCCCTCCTTAACGAGGTGGCTGAACAACACATTTTCGGCAGCACGACCCTGATGGGTGGGGATAACATACTCAAAGCCTGTCAGTCGGCCGATAACCTCTTTGAGGTGGAAGAAGGACTTGGCACCAGCGTAGCTCTCGTCGCCGAGCATCATTGCTGCCCACTGACGGTCGCTCATAGCACCCGTACCCGAGTCGGTGATGCAGTCGATATATACCTGCTCCGAGCGGAGTTGGAATACGTTGTAGTGCGCCTCGCGAATCCACTGCTCGCGCTCCTCGCGAGTGCTCTTGCGGATAGGCTCAACCATCTTGATTTTCCAAGATTCAGCAAATGGTAGTTCCATAGTTCTTAATGTTTTAGAGTTAGTTTGAAGACAAAGATAACATTTTTCGGAGAATTTTTCGAGCAGCACAAAACAAAAAGAATAGGGGTAGTCTTTCAAGTTTGAAAGACTACCCCTACCTCTTAGAAGTTAATTAATCTTAGATTTATTGTTTATGAATAAGTTCAACACTGCGACGGATAAAGGCGGTGAGTTGTTCGCCTTTGAGCATACCGTTCGAGAGCAGAGCCAAGTCGATAAGTTGCTTAACCAGCGCGCTCTCGCCACCAATCTGGCGCAGGCGCTCGGTGCGCTGACCACGCAGGTCGGCAATCTTCTTGTCGATATCATCGCGCTCCTTGCGCTCCTCGGCGGTGAGGTCTTCATCTTTCTTATCCTTCACAACCTCCATCAAGTTCTGGCGAGTAGCCTCTGCCGAGTCAATCTTGGCATTAATCGAGGGGAGTTTATCGCCATAGCTCTTCTCCACATCACCCAAAATCTCGGCCACCAGCGGGTGGTTGGCATTGACAGCAATGGTATAGTTGTCGGGCATCTGAGCATAGAAAGAGCTCATACCGCCACCGCTCACCTGTGCCATATCCTTCATACGACGCATAAACTCGTCCTGAGTGATGGTTACGGGGGTATCGGTGCTCTCCATAGGCTCAAATGCGATGTTGTAGTGGATCTTCTCATCGACGGGGAGCTGGCTCTCGAATACGGGGCGCAACAACTCCTGCTGAGTGGTGCTGAGCGACATAGTCAGGTGCTCCTCCTTGCGGATAAGTTTATCAATCACGCCACTATCCACACGCACAAAGCGGCTACCCTCGTTCTTGCTCTCAAACCAGTTGATGAAGTGGCTGTCGAGGGCGCTATCCATCAGCAGCACATCGTAGCCACGGGCGCGGGCTGCCTCGATAAAGCTATACTTGGTCTCGCTGCTATCGGCGTAGAGATAAATCACGTTGCCATCTTTGTCGGTCTGCTCGGCCTTAATCAGTTCGGCATACTCGGCAAGGGTAAAGTACTTGCCATCGACATTTTTGAGCAGCACGAAATCCTTAGCCTTGTCGGCAAACTTCTCATCGGTGATGATACCGTACTGGATAAAGAGTTTCAGGTCGTCCCACTTCTCCTCGAACTCGGTGCGCATAGTGTTGAAGAGCTCCTGCAAGCGGTCGGCAACCTTGCGGGTGATGTAACTCGAAATTTTCTTCACATTGCTGTCGCTCTGCAAGTAGCTACGCGACACGTTGAGCGGAATATCGGGCGAGTCGATAACACCGTGCAGCAGGGTCAAGAACTCGGGCACAATACCCTCCACCGAGTCGGTAACAAAGACCTGATTGCAGTAGAGTTGGATTTTGTTCTTCTGAATCTCAATGTTGCTACGAATCTTGGGGAAATAGAGAATACCCGTCAGATTGAAGGGGTAGTCGATATTGAGGTGGATGTTGAAGAGTGGGTCGTCGCTCATCGGGTAGAGAGCGCGATAGAACTCTTTGTACTGCTCCTCGGTGATATCGTTGGGCTTGCGAGTCCAGAGGGGGTCGGTGTCGTTGATAATCTCGTCGCGGTCGGTATCGACATACTTACCATCTTTCCACTCCTTGACCTTGCCACAAGCGATGGCAATGGGCAAGAATCGGCAATACTTGCGCAACATCTCACGAATCTTCTCCTCGGAGTTGAACTCCAAGCAGTCGTCGGCCAAGTGCAAGACGATATCGGTACCACGACCACGCTCCGAGGTCCACTCTTCGAGGGTATATTCGGGTGTACCGTCGCACGACCAATGTACGCCAGCCTCACCCTCGCGCCACGAGCGGGTGTAGATATCTACCTTGTCGGCAACCATAAATGCCGAGTAGAAGCCCATGCCAAAGTGACCGATAATCGACTGATTCTTATACTTTTCCATAAACTCCTCGGCCGACGAGAAGGCAATCTGGTTGATATACTTATCGACCTCCTCGGCACTCATACCGATACCGCGGTCGGAGATGGTCAGAGTGTGAGCCTCGGTATCGACATTAACCTTTACGGTCAGGTCGCCAAGTTCGCCATCGAACTCGCCAATCGAGGCGAGTGTTTTGAGTTTCTGGGTTGCATCCACCGCATTGGAGATAAGTTCGCGGAGGAAAATCTCGTTGTCCGAGTAGAGGAATTTCTTGATAACGGGGAAGATGTTTTCTGTTGTTACCCCAATTTTACCGTTCTGCATTGTTTCTATGTTTTTAATTTATTGTTGTCGGTTGAAATGTTTGTTTCTAACTTTTTTAGAATCAAACAATGTGCCAGCCCCGCAGGACTGGCACCACGACACCCACAAGGTGACAAAATGACAAAACAGACGTTTATTTCGCTCCGAACAACTCCACAAACCACTCAGGAGCGCGGCAGGGGCGGCGAGTGGCGGCATTGGTAAAGACGAGTTCGGCGGTGCCAGTGTGGAGCAGCACACCCTCCTGATTGAAAATCTCGTGAGCAAAGACAACGTGAACGCCCTCCAACTCGGCAATAGATATACGCACGGTCAGCAGGTCGTCATAGAAGGCGGGGCGCAGAAACTTGGAGTGAATCTCCCTGACGGGCATCATCACACCCTTCTCCTCCAAACCACGATAGGTGTAGCCCTTGGAGCGAAGCCACTCGGTGCGGGCTATCTCGTAATAGACCACATAGTTGGAGTGATGGACAACGCCCATCTGGTCGGTATCCTTGTAGCCCACTCTTATCTGTACGTCGAAAAATTCTCTATTGTTCATATCTCAATCTATTGTTTATCAATGAAATAGATGTGTGCCTCATGCTCCGGAACGGGCTTCGCAAAGCGGACTACCCCGCCCTGTTCAACAGCACACTCACACTCACAACCATTTACCACAACACAGTAGCAACCCACCGGCGGCAACAACTTTGCAGGGCTCTCACTACGCCATAGGCCATCTTCGCCACGGTCGGCAATCACCAGATAGGGGTCACCCAACAACTTGGCTGCCAGCGCCATATCGCCCTCGGCAACCACTTTGCGCACCTCCGAGGAGCTGACATTTAGTCCATCGACAAACTGCTGCGGAAAGACCTCAGCCTCGAAGCCATACTTCTCGGCCAGACTACCGATATTGTGCGCTCCACCCTTTCCTCCGCAGCCAAAGCGATGGTTAAACCCGATGAGCATATACTCCATCTCAAAGGCTGACTTCAACCACTTGACAAAGCCCGCAGGGGTCATCTGGTTATAATAGGGGTCATCAAAGGGGATAATGGTATCGAAATCGACACCTAATTTGGATAATATGGCCCGTTTCTCGCGCACGGTGGTCAGCAGTCGGAAGTCACTATCGGGGGCGAGCACCATACGGGGATGCGGGTCGAAGGTAACAACAAGGCTCGATGTATCGCGCTCACCAGCAATCTCTTTAAGCCTACCTATCAGCGCACGATGCCCCAAGTGCAGGCCATCGAAAGAGCCCACAGCAACCGAGCACGGAGAGAGAGGTCGCTCCAAATTCTCACTATCTTGCACCATCGTACACTTATGCATATCGGGTAATTAGAGTTCGTTCTCCTCGCGCTCCTTTACAAAATAGGCCACCTTCTCCAAGAGAGTGGTGATATCGTAGTTCTCCACCACGATACCCGCAGGGAAATTTAGCGGCGACGATGTAAAGTTGAGCACACCTTTGATACCGGCATTGACAATCGGCACCACACAATCGGCAGCAGCACGCGCCGGACAGGAGAGAATCACCATATTGATATCCAACTCGGCAACCGCCTGCTCGAAGTCGTTCATCGAGATACAGGGAATATCGTCAATCACCGTACCCACCTT
Source organism: Tidjanibacter sp. (assembly GCA_017521965.1). Taxonomy (GTDB): domain Bacteria; phylum Bacteroidota; class Bacteroidia; order Bacteroidales; family Rikenellaceae; genus Tidjanibacter. Next base: position 5,248 of record JAFXAY010000002.1, read on the forward strand.
CTCGGGGTTGGTATCGAACGAGGCGACGATTTTCAGCTTCAAACCCTTGCTGTTGAAATACTTAGTAATAGCCTGGCCCAAGTGACCCATACCGATAACACCGATATTCTGGTCGGTCGAGGCGTCGAGGATTGTACTTATAAAATCTATCAGCACCTGCACATCATACCCCTTTTTGGTATCGCTCGAAAAGCCAATCAACATCAAATCTCTGCGCACCTGCACAGCAGTAATACCGTGGAGCGCAGCCAAGACGTGCGAGAAGACGTGGGTAATACCCTGACGACGCAGACGAATCAGCGTACGACGATACTCACTAAGCCTCTCGACAGTCTTTTCGGGGATATTGGTAGGGATATTTGCCATACTCTATGCAGATAATTATTTTAGAAAACCAACTTAACGATAAAAGAGTTCTTACCGCCAACCTCGCCGATTACGTAGAACAGACGCTCGTCGGCAGCACCATTTTCGGCGTCTTCCCAGAGTTTCAGCACCACATCATCGCCTATCTTCACCTCGGTATTGTAGTTGATAAACAACTCACGGAGAGGAAGTTTCGACACCACATCGTAGCCGATAACGTCCATCGCCCACTCCACATAGTTTACGTTGTTGACGTGCCCGTTCATATCGAGGTCGGAGTAGCGGGCAGTGTGGGTAGCCACCTGCTCGGGCTCAGCACCCGAGGGGAGGGTAATTTTCGGAGCCTGCTCGGGGATTACGTCCTCGCAAATGCAGCGCTCTTGGTCCTCAGCCAACTCGGTATATTTTGTCAGGCGACGCGAGTCCATATCAATCACCAGCCACGAGGTAGTAGCCTCGATAGCGGCACGACCTGCACTGTCGGTCACCACAAAATCACGGAAATAGAGATACCCATTTGCACCCTTGTGCCACGATTGGAGGTTGACCCTGTCGCGCCAATGGGGAGTGTGGTTGAAGCGCACGTGCATACGTGACAACACCCAAGCCTTGCGTGTGATGTGCATAGTGTCGTAACCAACACCCAGATAGTTGGCGTGTTGGTTGGCGGCCTCCTGAGCTAAGTTCAGGAAGGCTGTGGGGCGCATCTGAGAGTTCATATCGCTCTCATAGCAAGTTATCTCTAAATCTTGATTAAATTTCTCTATCATACTCTTTTACTCTTCATCTGTTTGGCGAGTAGAGATAAACTCTCTTGCTCGTTCGGTAATCTCATCTTCCCTATCGACCCATATACCACGCTCTACCAACATACGGCGATAGTCGTCTATCGACTTGGTAATTGGGAATTTGGGTTTCTCCATTGCCTCATATTCGGCTCTCTCCGATGGGTTAATCGTACGGTCGAATACATCTTCGAGCGAGGGACGCAACTCTGGATTCCACGAATAGTGGTCGAAGAATTGAGCCTGAGTGGCAGGTATCTTGGTTATCGGGTAGATTGTATATTCGGGATTCTGTCGCCAAACAATGGTTTCGACGGTGTTGCCATTGATATTGAAAGAGATATCGGCACACTGCGCAACCAAAAATCCCTGTACTGCGCCATCTTTGTCGTCAACCACATAGTAGTAGGTCTCGGCATTACCCACAATATCAGCCTTGTAGATTTTACCGTCGCGGAAATAGGTCTCGATAGTCTTACCCGTCACCTGATTGTAGCGAGTGGTATCGACCTCCGAAATCATCATCGGGAGCGGCTCACCGGAGAAGATGGCGTGATCTATCTGCTGCTCTTTGGTATAGACATCAACTCGCTCACTATTAATCTGATTCTGCTCGTTCCACATAATCGGGTCGATGTGGAGTTGGGCTGTCGAATCGACCGAAAAGGCAATCAGCGAGTCGCAAACCATCTGAGCATCAAGCGAGTACATCTTAACGTGCGGGAATGCCACCACTACCCTATCGGTACGATTTTCATCCACTACCTCCTCTTCGGCAAGGGCCTCTTCGGGAGATTCGCCATCATCTGACTCTTCGGGCGACTCGCCATCATCTGACTCTTCGGGCGACTCCCCTTCGGCAGACTCTTCTGCAACTATCTCTTCATCGGTAACACCCTCTTCGGGCGAATCAACATCGCTCTCTACTGCACCTTCCTCAACCTCCTCAACAATTTCGGTGGGTGTTTCGGCAGGAGTTTCGGGCATCAGCAGTTCCTCTTCCTCCTCGGCGGCACTCTGCACAATGTCGTCAATCTCGGCCAGCGCAGTGGAGTCGGGGCGATTGAGTTTGAAATAACCGAGCGAATCGACCGTATAGATAAATATCGAGTCGGAACGTAGATAGACCGTATCGGCATTCTCGGTGCGGTAACTCAGCAACGACGGGCGGTCGGTAAGCAGAGCCTCACCCTCGGCACCCAAGTAGCGGCCATAGTCGCCAAAAACAATGCTCTTCTCCTCGTCGCTACGCAACTGTATGTTGTTCCACATCTCGGCATTTTCGCTCGACAACTCATAGTCCAGACTATCGGCCCAAATCTCGTAATCCTCCGAGAGAATATAGGCCGCACCACGGAAACGATAGCGCTCCTGCTGGTAGTAGTACTCGCCACTATCGGCACTCAATATCTCGCCCTTGCGGTTCCAAATCACACTACGCTCATAGAACGAGGCAACCTCCGAGTCGAAATTATAGCCGACGGAGTCGGAGCGCAACATATACTCGTCGTTGCGCAACTCCACATTATCTACACCCACAATCTCGTGGGTATCAGCATAGTAGTAGCCACGGTCGGCCTCCATACGGTTGCCCTGCTGCTCCACGGTAGCACCACCCCAAAACTCACCTATATTATCTTTGGTGTTGAACTTAAAGTTATAGGTATAGACGGTGGCATTGCCATCAATCAACTTAATCAGCGGAGAGAAAATCTCGGCGGTGTTGTCCTCGCCATTGTAGAGTGCGCGGTCGCCATATACATAGATGGAGTCTTTGTTAATCACCACATTATCGAAGCACTCAACCCTATTTGCCGAGTAGCGCACCAGACTATCGCAGGTAATCAGCGTTCCGTTGTGGAACAACATCACCTCACCCACCATAGCCATTACAGAGGTATCGCCCACCTGCACGGGTCGGAGCAGACGCGAGGAGATATCGACAGGCTTCTTCTCCTCCTGCTGTGCCTCACCACTCTGCGCCATAAGCCACATAGGGGCAGACATCAGCACAACAAGCACCAATGCAAAACGATATATAGAGCGACACAAAGAGTTCATCATATTATATTTTGTAACATACCCCACCCTTTGCGGGCGGGGTATCTATCGGATTGTCAAAACTATTTTACCCAATTCTTATTACTCCACTCTCCTTCGCGGAAGTCGGGGTCGATACGGATATAGGTGGACTCTATCTTCTTGTTGAGCCACTTCTCAAACTCGGTATTCTGCTTGCGTTGCAGAGCAAGATTTTCCAAGTCGAGGTAGTCCTCCGCCAAGTCGGCCTCGTGGGCGGGAATAATGCGCACAATCTTCACAATTTTGCTCAACGGGTTACCCTTCATATCCTGAGTCTGGAACGAGTCGGATATCTCACCCATCGAGAGGTAGCGCAGTGCGGTGTAGTCGTTGCCCAAGTCCTCACGGTTGAAACGAGTGGTCGAGAAACTTGTATCGTTGGCACCATAGTATGCCATCAACTCGTGGTTGGTCACGATACCGCCATTTTCGCGCGAATACTTATCGTCGGAGAACTCACGTGCGGCATCCTCGAAGGTCATCGAGTCGGTACGAATCAACATTGCCACACTGTCGAGCAACTTATCACTCTTAGCCAAATCGTCGGGAGTGTAGGTAGGCTTGATAAGAATATGGCGGCTATGGTATTGGTTGCCCTGCTTATCCATCAACTGGATAAGGTGGAAACCATATTCACTCTCCACAACACCCGAAATCTGACCGACCTCCAATTTACCGAGTGCATCGGCAAAGGCGGGCACAAAACGGTTGAGCTCCTGGAAGCCCATATCGCCACCCTGCATACTCGAACCGGTATCTGCCGAGTAGAGGCGTGCCATCATATCGAAACGCTCACCGTTGATGATACGCTCGCGGATTTCGAGCAGTCGCTCCTTAGCGCGCTGTTTAGCCTCCTCGGCACCCTCGGGGAACTTGGTAATCTGTGCATAGATATACTGCTCGGGGATAATAGGCAGACTATCGCGTGAGATGGTCTGGAAGAAGCGCTCCACCTCACCGGGGGTGATAGTCACCTTGCTGGTCACCTCGTACTGCATACTCTGTGCATACTGCTGCTCCTCGACCTCGGTACGGAGGTTGCGACGGATATCGTAGATAGCCATATTCTCCTGAGCCTCCAAAGCAGCTATCGAGCCTGCTTGGTTAATCATACTCTGCACCTGCTCCTCAACAGCCTCGGCGATAACCTCGGTGTTAATCATAACCGAGTCTATCTGCGCCTGATTGTAGAGCAACTTCTGCAACATCAGACTTTCGAGTGCCTCGTTAATGGGGTCACGGTCGGTGGTATAGCCCTGCTGGCGACGCTGCTCGACAAGATTATTGGCAGCCTCGACAACCTCCGAATAGGAGATACCCGAGCTACCTACCACTGCCACAATTTTATCAACCACAAATCGCTCCTGCGCCGAGACACTGCTCACTGCAAGAACGGAAGCACACACTACAAATAGTTTTACAAAATGTTTGAACATATCTATTCTGTTTTATTCTTTCTCTTCATTTTCCACTTCGGCAGCCACCTCAGTACTAACACAATCGGCCTCCACCTCAACAGGCTCAACGGTAGGAGTCGCCACACTATCGGCAGCAGGCTCAACCTCAACAATCACCGCCTCCTCTTCCACCTCAGGCTCCTCGTCAACATACAATAGTTCCACTCTGCCATCGACAAGTGATGCGTTGTAGAGGCTATCCTCATACTCTTTGAGCACCTGATTGCGACGACGGTTGAAGATGATGCGTCGCACTGCATCGCCCACACGGTCGAAAGGTGCATCAGAGCCTGCACGAAGGCAGTCGGTAATCTGCACAAAGTAGTGGTTGTCGGCATCGGCCATCTCCTTCACATCGCGACTGTCGAGCATATAGTCGTAACTACGGTCGCGACGCACGGGCAGATAGGAGAGGAACTCCGAAAAATCGACCCACTCCTCCTCAAAGAAGTGAGTTTCGAAGTTGTTCTTCTCGCAAGTCGAGATAAAGTCCTTCTGTCGGTCCTCCGAGGGTGAGCGCATCAGAGAGAGCAGCTTCACCGCCTGACGATAGCTGTTAGGCACTCGCACGATTCGGCCCTTAACCACAGTGCGGTCGAGAGCAAAATCGGCCTTGTGCTGCTCCCAATAGGCTGTCACCACGCTATCCGAGAGGAGGGTATCTACCTTGCGGTCGAGATAGTTTTGGTCCAATCGGTAGCCGAGCAACGAGTAACGATACTCCTCAACCATACGATTGACCTCCTCGACCGCCGCGCTACCAATCACACGTTCAGCCTCTTGCAGGCGG
>JAFXAY010000003.1 GCA_017521965.1 Tidjanibacter sp.
CCGAGAACCTCACCGAGATTAGCGAGGTGGTGCGTGCCGAGGGTGCCGACTTGGGCGTGGTGGTTGACCCCGATGTTGACCGCCTGGCACTTGTGCAGGAGACAGGCGAGATGTTTGGCGAGGAGTACACGCTGGTGGCTGTTGCTGACTATGTGTTGAGCCACACCCCTGGCTCTACGGTGTCGAACCTCAGCTCGTCGCGTGCGCTGAGAGATGTCACCGTGGCGCGTGGGGGTAGCTACGAGGCTGCCGCAGTGGGCGAGGTAAATGTGGTGGCCAAGATGAAAGAGACGGGTGCTGTGATTGGTGGCGAGGGTAACGGTGGCGTCATCTACCCCGCATCGCACTATGGTCGCGACGCTCTGGTGGGTGTTGCTCTGCTGCTGACCCATCTGGCTAAGAGTGGCAAGAAGATGTCGGAGTTGCGTGCAGAGTACCCCGAGTACTATATTTCGAAGAACAAAATCGAACTCACCCCCGAGATTGATGTTGATAAGGTGCTGTGGGAGATTCTCAACCGCTATACCGACTACAATGTTACCAATATCGACGGTGTGAAGATTGACTTTGCCGATGGCTGGGTACACCTCCGCAAGTCGAACACCGAGCCCATTATCCGCATTTACAGCGAGGCTCACACCCCCGACGAGGCAAACAAAATGGCACAAGGAATTATTAACGAGATAAAAGATATTTGCAACCTATGGTAAAGAGTTATATTGAGCAGAACAAAGATCGCTTTCTGAGCGAACTGTTTGAGTTATTGCGTATTCCGTCGATTAGCGCGCAGCCTTCGCTCCACAAGGAGGATATGGTGAGAGCAGCCGAGTGGCTGAAAGAGAGCCTCTTGAAGGCAGGAGTGGATAGGGCAGAGGTGATGCCAACAGAGGGTAATCCCGTGGTCTTCGCCGAGAAGATTATCGACCCCGCGAAGCCTACCGTTGTTGTCTATGGCCACTACGACGTTATGCCCGTCGATCCTATTGAGCAGTGGAACACCGAGCCCTTCGAGCCTGTGGTGAAGGAGGGACGCATCTGGGGTCGTGGTGCCGACGACGACAAGGGCCAGCTATTTATGCACGCCAAGGCTTTCGAGACTCTTGTGGCAATCAATCAGCTCACCTGCAACGTGAAGTTTATGCTCGAAGGTGAGGAGGAGATTGGCTCGGAGAGCCTCTACAAGTGGTGCGAGGAGAACAAGGAGCTCGTTGCGGGTGATGTTATCCTCATCTCCGACACAAGTATGATTGCTTGGGACGTACCCTCGATTACCTGCGGTCTGCGAGGCCTGACCTATATGCAGGTAGAGGTGACGGGTCCCGATAAGGACCTCCACTCGGGCCTCTATGGTGGTGCTGTTGCCAACCCCGCCAATGTACTCTCGGAGATGATTGCCTCGCTTGTCGATGAGCAGGGCCATATCACTATCCCCGGCTTCTACGACGACGTGCGCGAACTCTCGGCCGAGGAGCGCGAGGAGTTCAACAAGGCTCCCTTCTCGAAGGAGAACTATATGAAGGGTATAGGCGTTGAGGAGTTGGCAGGCGAGGAGGGCTACACCACCCCCGAGCGTACAGGCGTACGACCCACTCTCGATGTGAACGGTATGTGGAGTGGCTATATCGGCGAGGGCACCAAGACCATTATCCCCTCGACAGCCTCGGCCAAAATCTCGATGCGCCTTGTGCCGCATCAGGACTACGAGAAGATTGCCGAACTCTTCGAGGCTCACTTCCGCGCTATCGCACCTCCCACCGTCAAGGTCGATGTTAAGTTCCTCCACGGTGGTGCGCCCTACGTGTCGCCTACCGACTTGAAGGCCTATCAGGCGGCTGCTGCGGCGGTGGAGCAGACCTTTGGTCGTCGTCCGTTGCCCTTCTACTCGGGCGGCAGTATTCCCATCGTCAGCCACTTCGAGAAGGCACTCGGTATGAAGTCTATCCTGCTCGGCTTTGGCCTCTCGCGCGATGCTATCCACTCGCCTAACGAGAGCTTCGGCTTGGAGAACTTCTATCGCGGAATTGAGACTATCGCAGCCTTCTACAAGTACTTTGCCGAGTAAAATAGCAACGAAACAGGGCAAAAGAGTGAAAAAATCTATTGTTTTTGAACATTTGTTGCTGTGATTGAACATTTATTGGATATGATATTACAATCATTTCGATAAATTTGTAGTAGAGAAAATCGGTTTTGCAGCGTTCGGTGCAGAGAGTTTACCACCAAACACCACTACCGATATAAAAAAGCAAGTAGTTTAATTAGATAAAAAACTTCAAACAAAGATAATCAAACCTTTAACCAAAACTTATTTAACTATGAAAAAATTACTGGTACTTGCTTCGGCTCTGATTTTGTCGCTGGGCCTTAGCGCACAAGAGTTGGGTAACTTCGTAGGCATCCGCAATGCCGTATCGCCCGAGATGAAAGATGGTAAGTTGACTCTCCGTCTGGCTGCACCTTATGCAACCCGCGTTCAGCTCAGCGGTGGTTTCTTGGCAGGTGGTCCCGTGGAGATGGCCCGCAACGACCAGGGTGTTTGGGAGTACTCGCTCGATATGCCCGCTCCCGAGCTCTACACCTACAACTTCATCGTTGACGGTGTGTCGGTTAACGACCCCGCAAACGTATTGCAGCAGCGCGATGGTACCCGCTACCTGAGCATCGTTATCGTTCCCGGTGAGTTCACTGAGAACTACTTCGAGGCTAACCAGCGCGGTAACTTGGAGAAAGTATGGTACGACAGCCCCACTCTGGGCCTGAACCGTCGTATGTACGTTTACACTCCTTATGGCTACGACAATCCTAAGAACAAGAAGGTGAAATACCCCGTTCTCTATCTGCTCCACGGTGGTGGTGGCGACGAGGATGCTTGGAGCAACATGGGTCGTGCTTGCCAGATTATGGACAACCTCATCGAGAAGGGTCTTGCTGAGCCTATGCTGATCGTTATGCCTAACGGTAACGCTAACCAGACTGCTGCTTCGCCCTTGCAGATTGCTAACAAGCAGGGTCAGTCGCAGCCCAACGCTTACGTTAAGTCGTTGGCAGAGGATATCGTTCCTTACATTGAGAGCCACTACCGCGTAATCGCTAAGAAGTCGGCTCGCGCTGTCGGCGGTCTGTCGATGGGTGGCGGTCACACTACCGCTGTTACCGGCCTCTATCCCGATATGTTTGACTACATTTGCCCCATGAGCTGCGGTATGAGCGACACTCCTGAGAACCGTGCTGCTTTGGAGGGTATCAAGAAGGCAGGTTACAAACTCTACTGGGTAGGTTGCGGCGACGACGACTTCGCTTATCCCGGCACTCAGGTTATGGACAAGATGTTGACCGAGCTCGGTATGCCTCACACTATGTTCATCAGCGACGGTGGCCACACTTGGAGCAACTGGCGTTACTATCTGAACACTGTTGGTAAGCTCCTCTTCAAATAAGAGAAGGTAACCTAATAATAATAAAAGCGTCGCACTGCGACGCTTTTATTATTATGTGGCAAAAGCCATATGACTTTTCTACATAAACACCCGAGTTGGAATAAGACTACTCGGATGTTTTGTATTAAGAGTAATTGAATATGGGAAGTGTTACCCTTATCAAGCTTTACTCTTGCTCGGTTATGGGGTGCATTTCAAACTCGTAGAACTTGAATTCAGGTTTCATTATTGCGCCGGTAGCAGCATCAATAGCCCAACCAAGAACATCTGTAAGATTAATAATCGATACATAGTTAAAAGTCTTATCTATGTATAACATTTCAGTTTCATAGCCTTTCGCTTCGGCTTTAACAATAGTTTCGTCAAAACCTCCATCAATTTTCACAGAATAGGGAAAAGTAACGTGATTGTGTTTTCTTCCATCAATGGTAAGAGTAATCTCATCTTTTACATTTCCATCAAAAGTAACCATCTTTTTGCTCCCCGTAAAAATTGTAGCACAAGAGGAACACATAAGGGCCGTAGTTAAGAATACTACACTAAAAGATTTCTTCATAAATAATTTAATTATAAGTTATACAAAAGGTTTCATAACTACTTGATAGCAACCGTTTGATACTTATAATAAAAAGAAACGTGGGTCTTGCCTATACTCAGAAGGGACGACCAAGTACCCATACACACATAAGCACTACCCACGCTGATACGCGGGCATTTATTGTGCCTATTGCTTGTGCTAAATAAAGTTTTGGTCGTTTTACTGAGTAAGCAATAGCCTAAATGCCATCATAATAAATTGCGTATTCCGCAATTCAAATACAAATGTAGGGTATTTTTGAGAAATAACCCCAACGTTCTCTATTATTTTCCCTCTTTTTTAGTGAAAAGATGGAAAGCAATGAATAGTTTTTCAAACACCCCCGGGTGCTATTTTTCGTACCCGTGGGTATGGCGGTTGGACTGAGGTGTTTGTTATGTAGGGAGCGGAGGGAATTATAATTAAAAATGGGTTAAAACTGAGAGTAGTATCGAACTGCTCTCAGTTTTTTTTTAATAGGAAAATTCTATTTGGCCTATCGGGCCTATCGGGCTTACTATAAATTAATAGGCCCAATAAGCCTAATAAGCCCAATAGGCAGAGGGAGTTTAGAGAGTTTAATGGGTTTAGGGAATTTAGGGAGATTAGTGAATTATGGGAATTATGGTAATTATGGGAGTTATGGGAGTTATGGGAGTTATGAGAATAATGGGAACACTTTATAAAATCTATTGGGCTTAAAAAATAATAGGCCCAATAAGCCTAATAAGCCCAATAGGCAAGAGGGAGTTTAATGAGTTTAGGGAGTTTAAAGAATTTAGGGAGTTTAGGGAGTTTAGGGAGTTTAGGGAGTTTAGGGATATTCTTTATATTCCCATTATTCTCATTATTCCTATAATTCCCTAAGTTCCCTAACACTCCCTTACCGCACAAAATAACAAAGCGAGAAGAACCCGAAAGTTCTTCTCGCTATTTGTTAGGCTCTTGTGGCCTTTGTTACATTGCGACAATCTCGTCGGCGTAGGGGCTCCAATTGATGCGATACTCTTCGAGTGCCTCGGCGGGAACGTGGATTTTACGATCCTTATGACCATCACGGAACGAGTCCTCGCCGATATTGGCAGGGATAAGGCCCTCGCAGTAAATGTTTTTCAAAACCCAATTAGACTCAAATGCCAGACCATCGATGGTCTCCACCGATTCGGGGAGGGTGAGGCTCTCCAATGACGAGTAGGCGAAGGCCTGCCAGCCGATATAGGTCACCGTATTGGGAATCTCGATGGAGGTTCCTAAAAAGCCTTGGAATGCGCTGTCGCCAATGGTCTTCAAGCCCTTTGGCAGGTGCACCTCGGTAATGTTGGCTGAGTAGTTGAAGGCACCTTCGGCTATCTCGGTGATACCTGCGGGTATGGTGTAGGAGGTCAGACCGGCAGGTGCAAGCGCAATAAAGGTGGTGCCATCAATCAGCGCACGACCACCGTCGGCTGCAAACTTGCCGCTAAACGACTCCAATTTATTGCAATCTCCAAATGCAGTGCCGCCAATCTCCTCGACACTTGCAGCGATGGTTACAGAGGTGAGTTCGTCGAAACCACAGAGGGCATAATCTCCAATTTTGCGAACTCCGCTGGGAATAGTGTAGTCAGTCTTGCCGGCGAGTGCTGCTGCGTAGAGCACGTTATCTTTAATCAGTGCGCGACCATCCTCAGATGCATAGGGGCCCTGGAACTCCTCTAAGCCTATGCAGCGAAGTGCGATATTTAGGCCAAACTCCTCTACGCTCTCGGGTATATAGAGCGATTTGAGGCTTTTGCACCACTGAAATGCAAAAGCGTCAATGGCCACCAAACCATCGTTCAGCACTACCTCTGCTAAGTTGTAACAGCACAGGAAGGCATTTGTACCAATCCACTCTACACTCTCAGGAATCTCAATAGTAACAAGATTAGTGCAATCCTCGAACATATTGGCGGCTATTCTGGTTACGGGATCCGAGAAGATAAGCATACCACCCTGCTCGGTATATACATTTGCCATCAGCATAGCACCATACTCGGCATAGTAGTCGCCTGCATCCTCTGCGGTGGGTACAGGGCCTGCAATTTTACCGTCGTTGGTGGTGTAGCGAATAACGCTATTGCCGGCCTCCTCAATGTTGATGTTCAATCCTGCCTGAATTACGGTCACTGCCACCTCGTCACCTCCGTAGGCGAGAGTGATGGTTGCTCGGCGCTCGTCGATAGTGGCGTTGGAATCAACGAAGAACGATACTTGGCCACCATAGTCTTCGATATCTCTAATCCAACTCTCATTGCAGCGTACCTCGACCACAGCCCCCTCAACCTCGGTGTTGAGTGCGTAGTCGATATTCTCGTAACCACCCAGAGCAGCTACATTGATGGTCGATGACGAGGTTACCTCAATCATATCCGATGCCAGCGGCAGGCAACTTGCAAGGGCTAACATCGACAAACAAAAAGCGAATAAACGTTTCATAGGCATTAATTTGATGTTTCTGTTATCTACCGCAAAATTAGTAAATTTAATTTTATACAATACTAATATGACTATTTTATTGGTTGATTATTTTTGGGAGAGCCTTGCTAACGCTGAAAGTTGTAAAAAATTTTGGCAGTTTTGTTGTGGTTTGAAAATAAATGGGTTATCTTTGAAAGATTAAAGTGGTGTATTGTTGCCCGATATTTCCTTTTGAGGTGGTATGGGGTGGTGGGTGCGCTGCTAATGGGTTGTAAATTAGTGTGTTGGCAACCTATGTGATTGTTTAAGAACAAAAACGTTAAATAGAATATAAAACAGAAGACCTATGAAATTTGTAGTATCGAGTTCGTCGTTGTTGTCGCTCCTGTCGGCAACAGGTAAGGTGGTAAGTTCGAAGAATACACTGCCTATTTTGGATTATTTCCTCTTTGAGTTGAAAGGCGACACCCTGAAAGTGACCGCCTCCGACTTGGAGACCACTATGGTTGGCTCGCTCACCGTCGATAGCGTGGAGAGCGAGGGTGTGATTGCTGCACCTGTAAAACTTATGCTCGACTCGTTGAAGGAGTTCTCCGACCAGCCCCTGACCATCGAGGCTAACGAGGAGAGTTGGGAGATTCGCATCAGCTGGAAGAGTGGCTCGCTCGCTATCCCCGGCACCTCGGGACTGGGCTATCCCCCCATCGCCGAGCCTGCTGAGGAGAAGTGCGAGGTGGAGATGGACGTTGATGTCCTCCTGGCAGGTATCAACAAGACCATATTTGCTACTGCCGACGACGACCTGCGTCCCGTGATGAACGGTGTATATGTAAATCTGGCTGCCGAGGGCGTGACCTTTGTGGCTACCGATGCTCACAAACTCGTGAAGTTCACCGCCGACGAGGCAGGTGTGGCTCAGAGCGCATCGTTTATCCTGCCCAAGAAGCCCGCTAACCTGCTCCGCAACCTGCTCCTCAAAGAGGAGGATGCTGTGAAGGTGTGCTTCGACAAGAAGAACGTGGTATTCACCTTCTCGGGTAGCACTCTCACCTGCCGCCTGATTGAGGGTAACTACCCCAACTACAACGCAGTTATCCCCGCTGCCAACCCCAATCGTGTGATTGTGGACCGCGTGGAGCTGCTCAACGCTATTAAGCGTGTGGCTGTCTGCTCCAACCAGGCTACCAACCTGATTGTCCTCAACATCGCCTCGAATATGATTAACCTCACCGCACAGGACCTCGACTTCTCCTACTCGGCGAAGGAGGCTCTGAGTTGCAGCTACGAGGGCGATGCTATCACCATCGGTTTCAAATCGACCTTCCTCGTGGATATCCTCTCCAACATCGAGACCCCCAGCGTGGTTATCGAGTTGGCTGACTCCTCGCGTGCAGGTGTTTTCAAACCCATTTACGACGACAAGCAGCCCTACACGACGCTTATGCTGCTGATGCCAATGATGATTAACGCTTAATTTTAGGGTTCTTTTGAGTTCTTTTCCTCTCTTGTCGTCGTCACATAGTTCCGCTATGCTCCTCGACTGCGAGAGGAAAATAATCTCAAAATAACTCCTAAAATTGATGTTCTTTTGTGGCTCTTCTTACTCCTGTGGCTCGTTACATAGCACCACTATGCGCCTCGCCCCAGAAATAAAAATAGCCTCAAAGAATAACAAAATTTTTGGGTTAAAGTATTGATTTGTTCTTTTGTGGCTCTTTTTGCTTTTGTCGTCGTTACATAGTACCACTATGCGCCTCGCCCCAGAAATAAAAATAGCCTCAAAGAATAACAAAATTTTGGGTCAAAGTATTGATTTGTTCTCTTTGGGCTCTTTTTACTCCTGTGGCTCGTTACATAGTACCACTATGCGCCTCGCCCCAGAAATAAAAATAGCCTCAAAGAATAACAAAATTTTTGGGTCAAAGTATTGATTTGTTCTCTTTGGGTTGTTTTGCTCTCTTGTAGTAGTTAAAATAGTCTCAAAGAAACAGAGTTTTCAATATCGAAGAATAGGAATTTCAATGAAATTAAAATTAAAAAGGCCTATTGTCTTTTTCGACCTTGAAACCACAGGTGTCGATGTTTGTCGCGACCGTATCGTGGAGATTGCGGTGGTGAAGATTGAGCCGAGTGGCGACAAGGAGGTGAAGGTGCGACGCATCAACCCGGGTATGCCCATACCGCCCGAGGCTACTGCGGTGCACGGTATCACCGATGCCGATGTGGCCGATGCTCCTCGTTTTGAGCAGATAGCACGTTCGCTCTACGCCTTTATCGATGGGTGCGACTTGGGCGGCTACAACTCCAACAAGTTCGATGTGCCGATGTTGGCCGAAGAGTTCCTGCGTGCAGGCGTTGAGGTTGACTTCAAGAGTCGTCGTTTTGTCGATGTGCAGACCATCTTCCACAAGAAGGAGCAGCGCACACTCTCGGCAGCCTATATGTTCTACTGCGGCAAGGAGTTGGAGAATGCCCACTCGGCAGCAGCCGACACCATTGCTACTCACGAGGTGTTGGAGGCGCAACTCGACCGCTATCCCGACTTGGAGAACAATATCGACTTCCTGGCCGACTACACTGCACGCGACCGTGCGGTCGATTATGTGGGTCGTATAGTGCTCGACGACAAGGACGTGGAGGTCTTTGCCTTTGGCAAGTACAAGGGTCAGTCGGTGGCCGAGGTCTTCCGACGCGAGCCGAGCTACTACGATTGGATGATGAAAGGCGACTTCCCCCTCTACACCAAGCGTGTGATTACCGAAATACGCCTCAGAGAAATTGCTACCAAATAATGAGATTACTGACTAAGATAACTATTACTCTGCTTCTGAGTCTTGCGGGGTTGGTGGTAAGTAGTGCCGACCTTGCAGCGCAGAGCACAGACGATAAGGTGATTGCGGTCGATGGCCGCAACTACTATATCTACACCATCGCTGCGGGCGATACTTACTACTCGCTCTCGCGCCGCTATGGTGTCACCGAGCAGGAGATTCGCGACAGCAACCCGCGTGTTGATATGTTGCGCACGGGCGAAACCATCAAAATCCCCTGCAACGAGCTTCCCGCCGAGAAGAAGATGTCGGCGCGTAAGCGTGCCCGTCAGTTCACCGACCACACCGTAGCCAAGGGCGAAACAACCTACTCGATTGCCCGTAGTTACTCTATGTCGGTCGATGCGTTGGTGGCCGACAACCCGGGTATCGACCCGTCGCATCTCTCGATAGGTCAGGTGCTTCGCATACGCAATGCCGAGAAGGGTGCTGCCTCGTTCTCCGAGATTGACGAGCAGATTGCTGACTATGCCCAGACGCTCAACCAGCACTCCGACGACTATATCTACCATAATGTGGTATTGGGCGAAACCATCTTCTCGCTCAGTCGCCGCTTTGGGGTGGAGGAGAGCGCTATCACCTCCAACAACGACCTTGAAGGAGGGTTGAAGGTGGGTATGATTATCCGCATACCTGCCGACAAGAGCGCTGTGCCTGCCACTCGCGAGGCTGAGGAGGCTGTGGTGGTGCTCGACGAAGACCCTGCCGAGTTGCCGCAACCCGGTGAGGAGGGCTATGGCGACCCGATGTGGGGTGTGGAGCCCGATATCGCCGATGGTGTGGCGGTTGAGGATTTGGGTGGTCGTATGCGTATCTCGATGTTGCTCCCGCTGACCAACGCTTCGGGGGCGGTGCGTAACATCTTCGCGGAGTTCTATCAGGGTGCGCTCCTCGCACTCGACAGACTCAAAGGTGAGGGGTACTCTGTGTCGCTCGACCTCTTCGACACTCGCGACGACTCGTTGAGGGTGGCCGAGATTGTCGAGAAGGAGGCTTTCCGTGAGAGTAATTTGGTGATAGGTCCCGTGTATGAACGTAATTTGCGACCCGTATTGGAGTTTGCCGAGCAGAAGAGAGTTCCCGTGGTGTCGCCTCTGGCCACTATCGAGAGTAGCACTTCGCCCTACCTCTTCCAACTCTCGCCTGAGGCGGAGCAGAAGAGTAGCGGTATGGCCGACCTCTTCACCGACGACAAGAATATAGTCTTTATCACCTCGGGACAGACCGACACCGAGTTTGAAAACGATATGAAGAGGCTTGCCGAGGGTAAGTCCTATCGCACCTTTGCCTATAACAAAGAGCTGCTCCACGACTTGGATTCGCTCTACTTCTCGGCCGATGTGGAGAATATGTTTGTGGTGCTGCCGCGCAGGGAGATGGATGTTGATTTGGTATTGGCGGCGCTCAGCTCCATACAGAACAACCGTGTGGCACGCTCTATCCGCACCGGCAATATCCGCGTGGTGGGTAGTTCGCGCTGGTCCTCTTACGAGGCTCTCGACAGAAACCTCTTCTTCAAGCTCAACGCCTCGATGGTGGCCTCTTACTTTGCCGACCCGACTGCCGAGGCGGTGAAACGCTTCGATAGGGAGTATGTTAAGGCTTACCACAACCTGCCGACCCTATATGCCTACCGTGGCTACGATGCGGTGATGCTCTTTGCGGGCTCTATGCTATCGGGGGCAGGCGACTTGTCGGTGATGCTCAATAGCAATACCTCGCCGCTTGTGCCCTACTATTTTGAGCCACGCGAGGGGTTGTATATCAACCAGCGTTGGAATAATGTCCGTTATCACGATAATTACACGATAGAACTTAAATAGAAGCTGTATGTAATAAAATATAAGGGCTATCCACCTTTCGAGTGGATAGCCCCTTATTATTTTTGTGGTTTGGGTTGCTTATTCACCAATCGCCAGCGTCTGAGCGGCAGTTATTTCGGTGAAGTCCTTGATAATTAGGTCGGTGGCAGCATTGGCGTTAATCTTCTCGGGCGAGAGAGTGGTGGCCACGCCAATCACTCTGTTCTCGGCAGCGTGGGCCGAGGCAATACCCGATAGAGAGTCCTCAAATACCACACACTCCTCAGGCTCGAAGCCGAGCATACGGGTGGCAGTCTGGAAGATCTCAGGGTCGGGCTTGCGGCGAGTCACCATATCGCCATTTACCTTGACCGAGAAATACTTCTCAATATCGAGTGCGCTCAGCACAAAATCGACGTTCTCCTTAGGCCCCGATGAGCCTACTGCGCACTTAATACCCGCCTCGTCTATTGCTGCAAGGTAGGCGTGCAGACCGGGCACAGGCTCGATGGTGGCGGCATAAATCTCGCGATAGATAGCCTCCTTTTCGGCTGCGAGAGCATCGATGCCCATCTCCTCAATCACCTCGGCGGGGAGTATGGCGGGGATAATGGTGTCGTTGCCCTGACCGAAGAGCTTGTCGATATCGGCAGGGGTGAGCACTACATCGTGGCGACGACAGAACTCGGTAAATGCGGCGATGTGTGCATCGAGGTTATCGACCAACACACCGTCCATATCAAAAATTGCTCCTTTTATCATCTCTCTTTATACTTTTTTTATGGTTTGATAATCAACTCTTCTTCGCGTACCTTGGGTACATAGTGCACCCCATTTTTGCGGTAGTAATCTCTGCCCTCGTCGGCACCGATGGGGGCAATCTCTATCTTCTCGGCACCCTTGCCTATCGCCACAATGAGTATCGGCTCGTAGGGGAGCGAGAGCGCCTCGCGCACCGCCTCGCGGTTGAAAGCGGCAATGCAGATACCGTTCAGCCCAATCTCCACCGCTTTGAGTAGCATCGTCTGCGCCGCTATGCCCAAGTCGATATCGACGTAGCGCACCTCGGGTATCGTGGAGCACACCACCACAAATGCCCTCGGCTCGGTGCCCGGAATCGGGAGTTTCAGATCTTTCAACGCACCACCTAAGCGTATGTGTGGCAGCACCTTATCGGCCTCGTCGGTGAGCACGGGACGGAAGCGCAACACCTGCTGATTGCAGGCCGAGGGTATGCGGCTGCACACACCAATAATGTGGCGCAACTGATCCTCGCGCACTCGGAACGAGTTGTCATATCCACGGTAGCTGCGGTTGCGGGTGATGAGTTTGTCGAGCGAGGGTTTCGCCTTGGGTGCTCGCGGTGGGGTGGAGCGATAATCCTCCATCTTCTTTTCGAGATAGTTGTCTGCCATAGTCGGTGCGGTTTTTGCTTGCTTCAAAACATTTTTTCAAAGATAACATTTTTTTGCAAATCATCTTCTATCTCCAAACGTTTTTCGTGTGTGGCGTGTAGAATAGGCGAGGCAGGATATAAATTTAACTTTTTCGTAATAATATAGTTGGCAGAAAAACGTATATTTGTTACAATTAACTTTTAAGATCAATAATTATGTGTGGAATTGTAGGATACATCGGAAATAAGAATGCAGCACGGATATTGTTGAACGGGCTTCATCGTTTGGAATACAGGGGCTATGACAGTGCAGGCATGGCTTTGGTCAACGACGGTAAGCTGAATGTTTATAAATGTGCCGGGCGAGTAGCTGATCTGGAAAAGTATATTGAAGGGAAAGACACCTCTGCCACCATCGGTGTCGCACACACGCGATGGGCCACGCATGGAGAGCCTAATGAATGCAATGCTCATCCTCATATTTCGCAGTCCGGAA
>JAFXAY010000020.1 GCA_017521965.1 Tidjanibacter sp.
GCGTTAGGGAATTATAGGAATAATGAGAATAATGGGAAAATAAAGAATATCCCTAAATTCACTAAGTTCCCTAAATTCACTAAACTCCCTTTTGCCTATTAGGCTTATTAGGCCTATTATAATAAGCCCAATAGGCCCGATAGGCCCAATAGGATTTTCCTATAAAAAATGAGAGTGGTTCGATACCACTCTCATTTTTACAAAAAAGTCATATGATTGAGGAAATTTTAGGCGGGCTGGTTTCTGTGGCTGCGCAGCATACTTGTCGTATGTAAGCGGTTACCCAGGCCCCTCCAACACCAAATTTACCAATCAGATGGCTTTTTTACCAGATGGCTTTTTTATTCGCCTTTAATAGCGGCAACGCCGGGAAGAACCTTACCCTCAATAGCCTCCAAGAGAGCACCACCACCGGTCGATATGTAGGATACCTTGTCGGCCATACCGAACTTGTTGATACAAGCTACCGAGTCGCCACCACCAATCAGCGAGAAGGCACCGTCGGCGGTAGCCTTAGCGATAGCCTCGGCGATAGCGCGCGAGCCCTCGGTGAAGGTGTCGAACTCGAATACACCTGCGGGGCCATTCCAGAGGATGGTCTTTGCGCCCTCGATAGCGGCAGCAAATTTAGCGCGGGTCTCGGGACCTGCATCCATACCCTCCCAACCCTCGGGGATATTGTTCGAGGGGCAAACCTGAGTGTTGCAGTCGTTGGAGAAGGCGTCGCCGGCTACGCAGTCCACGCCGAGTACGAGGTTCACACCTTTCTCTTTTGCCTTAGCCATCAGGTCGAGAGCCAGGTCGAGTTTGTCGTTCTCGCAGATGGAGTTACCGATGTTACCACCCTGAGCCTTAGCGAAGGTATAGGTCATACCGCCGCAGAGGATCATATTATCCACCTTGTCCATCAGGTTCTCGATGATGCCAATCTTGGTCGAAACTTTCGAGCCACCCATAATTGCGGTGAAGGGGCGTTTGATGTTGCTCAGGATGTTATCCACAGCAGCCACCTCTTTCTCCATCAGGTAGCCGAGCATCTTGTGGTCTGCGTCGAAGAAGTCGGCAACCACTGCGGTCGAGGCGTGGCGACGGTGAGCAGTACCAAATGCGTCGTTGATGTAGCAGTCAGCGTACGAAGCGAGGGTCTTGGCGAACTCCTTCTGCGAAGCCTTCATAGCCTTCTTTGCCTCGTCGTATGCGGGGTCCTCCTTGTCGATACCTACGGGTTTGCCCTCCTCCTCGGCATAGAAGCGGAGGTTCTCGAGCATCAGCACCTCACCGGGCTGCAAAGCGGCAGCAGCCTCGGCAGCCTTGGCGCAGTCGGGAGCGAACTTAACCTCCACGCCGAGCTTCTCGCTGACAGCGTCAACAATCTGGCTGAGCGAGAACTTGGGGTTAACCTTGCCTTTGGGCTTGCCCATGTGCGACATAATAATCAGGCTACCGCCATCGGCGAGTACCTTTTTCAGAGTGGGGAGTGCACCGCGGATACGGGTATCGTCGGTGATTTTGCCCTCCTCGTTGAGGGGCACGTTAAAGTCCACGCGAACAATGGCACGCTGGCCTTTGAAATCGAAAGTGTCAATTGTAGTCATACTTCAAAAGTTTTGTATTTAGTTGTTCTGAATTGTATCGATTTAGTTCTCAACCTACAAAATTACAATTATTTGTAAAGTATTGCAACAGCCGCACCCATTTTTTTGCACCCCCACCCCGCAATTTCTCCCCAAGATTACAAATTGAAAGAGGCAAAACGTAAAAAAATGTTAATTATTTGGGGGAATTGTTCCACATTTCAAAAAAAGGTCGTACATTTGTTAAGATTTGTAATATAGGGTAAGAAAACCTAATAAAAACTATAACACAATGTACGGTAAAATTAAGGAACATCTGGCGGCTACCCTCGCTGAGATCGAGGAGGCCGGCCTCTACAAGAAAGAGCGTATCATCTGTTCGCCTCAGCGCGCCGCTATCGAGGTTGGCGGTAAAGAGGTGTTGAACTTCTGTGCCAACAACTATCTGGGTCTGTCGGACAATCCCCGACTGATTGAGGCTGCCAAGAAGGCTATGGACGATAGGGGTTTTGGTATGTCGTCGGTACGTTTTATCTGTGGTACTCAGGATATTCACAAGGAGCTCGAAAAGGCTATCGCCGACTACTTCGGCACCGAGGATACTATCCTCTACGCTGCCTGCTTCGATGCTAATGGTGGTGTATTTGAGCCGCTGCTCACCGAGCAGGATGCCATCATCTCCGACTCGCTCAACCACGCCTCGATTATCGACGGTGTGCGTCTGTGCAAGGCGGTGCGCTATCGTTATGCCAATGCCAATATGGAGGAGTTGGAGGAGTGCTTGAAACTCGCTCAGGCTCAGCGCTTCCGTATTGTGGTGACCGACGGTGTATTCTCGATGGATGGTAATGTGGCTCCGATGGACGAGATTTGCCGCCTGGCCGAGAAGTACGATGCACTTGTGATGGTCGATGAGTGTCACTCGGCAGGTGTTGTGGGTGCAACAGGTCGCGGTGTGACCGAGCTCTACAACCTGCGTGGCGAGGTGGATATCATCACCGGCACACTCGGCAAGTCGTTTGGCGGCGGTATTGGTGGTTTCACCACCGGTCGCAAGGAGATTATCGACCTGCTCCGTCAGCGTTCGCGTCCCTACCTCTTCTCCAACTCTATACCCCCTGCAATCGTAGGTGCAAGCCTCGAAATGTTCAAGATGCTGGGCGAGAGCGACGAGATTCACGACCGTCTGGTGGAGAACGTGGAGTACTTCCGCTCGAAGATGATTGCTGCCGGCTTCGACATCAAGCCCACCCAGTCGGCAATCTGCGCTGTGATGCTCTACGACGCTCGTCTGTCGCAGGAGTTTGCTGCCAAGTTGCTCGACGAGGGTATCTATGTGACCGGCTTCTACTACCCCGTAGTGCCTAAGGGTCAGGCCCGTATCCGTGTGCAGGTATCGGCAGGCCACCAGCGCGAACATCTGGACCGCTGCGTAGCGGCATTTGTAAAGGTAGGCAAAGAGCTCGGTGTAATTAAATAACCTCTAACCCAAATACTTACCCAACCTAAACGAACAAAAATGACAAAGATTAATATCGATAAGATTGATAAGAAGATCTTGATGTTTCTGCTCAACAATGCGCGTATGCCCTTCTTAGAGATTGCGCGCGAGTGTGGCATTTCGGGTGCTGCTATCCACCAGCGAGTGAAGAAGCTCGACGATGCGGGCGTTATCCTTGGCTCGCGACTGGATGTTGACCCGCGTACTGTGGGCTTCGACGTGTGTGCCTTTGTGGGTGTACGACTCTCGGAGCCTTCGCTCTATACCGCCACGGTGGAGGCGTTGAAGAAGATTCACGAAGTGGTTGAGTGCCATTTTATTACAGGCGACTACAACCTGCTTATCAAACTCTATTGCACCGATAACGACCACCTGATGCACACTATGTTCGACAAGCTGCTGGTAATCCCCGGTATCACCAGCACCGAGACCTTCATCTCGCTCGAACAGCCCTTCTCGCGTCAGGTCGATATCAGCCACGTCACATTTTAAGAGCGATGAACAACGAAATCCGTATCACCAAAGAGTTCTCCTTCGAGGCGGCGCACACACTCACCGGCTACGACGGAGCGTGCAACGAGATACACGGCCACTCCTACCGTCTGTTTGTGACGGTAGCGGGTGTGCCCGAAACCGACGAGCATAACCCCAAGTTTGGTATGGCGATGGATTTCGGGGTGCTCAAAGCGATTGTGCGCGAGGAGGTTGTCGATAGGTACGACCACTCGTTTATGATTCGCAAATGCTCTGCAAACGAAGAGTTGATTGAGGTGCTCGGTCGCCACTTCTCGCGTATTCGCGTGGTGGACTACCAGCCCACTTGCGAGAATATGGTGCAACACTTTGCCGAGGCTATCGCTGCGCGACTGCCCGAGCATATCCGTTTGGTGGGGCTCCGACTCCACGAAACAGCCACCTCCTACGCCGACTATTTTCCGGAGCAGTAGGTAACCAATCAAGTAGATGAAAAAACTATTTCTCATAGACGCTTATGCGTTGATTTTCAGGTCGTACTATGCCTTTATGCAGCGACCGATGCGAAACGCCGAGGGGTTGAACACCTCGGCGATTTTCGGTTTTACGAAGTTTCTGAGGGAGATTATCGTGAACGAGCGACCCGACTATCTGGGTGTCGCCTTCGACCCCCACGGTGGTAACTTCCGCAACGACCTCTTCCCCGCCTACAAGGCCAACCGCAGTGCCACACCCGAGGATATCATCGCCTCGGTGCCACACATCAAGGAGATACTTGCGGCGCTCCGCATCCCCATCTTGGAGGTGCCGCGCTACGAGGCCGACGATGTGATTGGCACAATAGCCCATAAGGCTGCTGCTGAGGGGTTTGAGGTCTATATGGTGACTCCCGACAAGGACTTCGGACAACTCGTAGGCCCCAATGTGCGCATCTACAAGCAGCGCAAGGGGGGTGAGGGTGTCGATATTCTTGGCCCCGCAGAGGTGTGTGCCAACTATGGCATCGCACGTCCTGAGCAGGTCATCGACATCTTGGCACTCTGGGGCGA
Source organism: Tidjanibacter sp. (assembly GCA_017521965.1). Taxonomy (GTDB): domain Bacteria; phylum Bacteroidota; class Bacteroidia; order Bacteroidales; family Rikenellaceae; genus Tidjanibacter. Next base: position 4,599 of record JAFXAY010000020.1, read on the forward strand.
CGCCTCGGACAATATCCCGGGTGTGCAGGGCGTAGGCGAGAAGGGAGCGTCGAAGTTGGTACGCGAGTATGGCTCGGTGGAGGCGATACTCGAAGGTGTGGATAAGATAAAAGGTAAACTCCACGACAATCTCGTGGCGGGTGCCGAGCAGTTGCGTCTGTCGAAGGTGTTGGCGACCATTGCCACCAACGCACCGATAGAGTTCAACGCCGAGAGCCTGCGTATGGAGGAGCCTGATTGTGACAGGCTTAGAGAGATTTACCGCTATTTGGATTTCCGCGTGTTCCTGCGCGAGATGGCCTCGGGTACAGAGTCGCCCTTTACGGGTGTGATGCGCTCGGAGTGTGGCGAGGTGGCGGCTGCTACTGTCGAAGCAGCACCCGCAGCCACCCCCACAGAGGTGGTGCAGACCGACCTCTTCGGTATGCCGATTGCCACGCCGACCCCCACCCCAAAGCCCGCAGCGGCAGCGGCTACCACACCCACTGCCGACCTCTTCTCGGCAGCAGGCTACGCCACCGCAGAGAGCACACCCCACACCTACACCACCATCACCTCGGCGGCGGAGTTGATACCCGTTGTTGAGGCGTTGCGTGCACGAGGCATCTTCTGCTTCGACACCGAGGCGACAGGGTTTGACCCACACACCGACCGACTTGTAGGTATCTCCCTATCGGCCGAGGCCCACACCGCCTACTATGTATCGCTGATGGGTGGTGCGAGTGGCGAGATGTTGGCCATACTGCGCTCACTGCTTGAAGATGAGGCTGTTGCAAAGGTGGGACAAAACCTGAAATTCGACATACAGATGTTGCGCGGCGCAGGCATCCGAGTGCGCGGCGCGATGTGGGACACTATGTTGCTCCACTACCTCTTAGACCCCGAGTCGCGCCACAATATGGACTTTCTGGCGATGCGCTACCTCGACTATCAGCCAATCCCGATAGAGAACCTCATAGGTCGCGGTGCCAAGCAGACGACGATGGATAAGGTGCCCCTATCGGCAGTAGCGGAGTATGCGGCCGAGGATGCCGACATCACCTGGCAGCTCTACCAGAAGTTGCGCCCGCTGGCCGAGGAGCGCGGGGTGCTGTCGCTATACCACACCATCGAAGAGCCTCTGATTGATGTACTTGCCGATATGGAGTGGGAGGGTGTTAAGGTCGATACCGCACGTCTGGCGGAGTATGGCGCACAGCTCAGCGCCACACTTGCCGAGATTGAGGAGCAGATACGCTCAGTGGCCGACACTCCCGACCTCAACATCAACTCCGCCAAGCAGTTAGGCGTACTCCTATTCGAGAAATTACAGATTGACGGTAAGCCCAAAAAGACCAAGACGAAGCAGTATCGCACCGACGAGGAGTATCTCACATCGCTCGCCGACCGTCACCCCATAGTGCCCCGCATATTGGAGTATCGCGGATTGAAAAAGCTCCTATCGACCTACATCGAGGCGTTACCGCAGCTCGTTAACCCCGTAACGGGCAAAATACACACCTCTTACAATCAGGCTGTTACAGCCACGGGTCGTCTGAGTTCGACAAACCCCAACCTGCAAAACATACCCGTACGCGAGGAGCAGGGCCGACTAATACGCAAGGCCTTTGTCCCCTCCGACAGCGACCACATACTACTCGCTGCCGACTACTCGCAGGTAGAGCTCAGGCTGATGGCCCACCTGAGTGGCGACGAGGCGATGATTGAGGCGTTCCGCAGTGGCGAGGACATACACCGTGACACCGCGGCCCGTCTATTCCACACCACACCCGACCAAGTGACATCCGACCAGCGACGCAAAGCCAAGACCGCCAACTTCGGCATCATCTACGGTATCTCCGCTTTTGGACTCCGTCAGCGAATAAGCGGCATATCGCTCGGCGAGGCACGCGAGATAATCGACGGTTACTTCGCCTCCTACCCGGGGGTGAAGAGTTACATCGACCGCGTAATCAGCGATGCGCGCGAGGTGGGCTACGTTGAGACCCTATTTGGTCGTCGTCGCTACCTGCCCGACATCAACTCCGGCAACGCCAACACCCGCGCATTTGCCGAGCGCAACGCGGTGAACGCCCCAATACAGGGTAGCGCAGCCGACATAATGAAGCTCGCAATGATAGCAGTGCACCGTCGTTTACAGTCCGAGGGGCTACACTCCAAGATGATATTGCAGGTGCACGACGAGGTGGTAATAGACACCCTGCGCAGCGAGCAGGAGCAGGTGGAGCGAATACTCCACAGCGAGATGGAGCGTGCCGCACAGCTCTCCGTACCACTAATAGTAGAGTGCGGCAGTGGTGACGATTGGCTCGCGGCACACTAAACACAAGCACTTGATATGAGAATAGTAATCCAGAGAGTGACCTCCGCATCGGTAGCCATAGCAGGCGAAACCGTGGGCGCAGTAGGCGAAGGTATGATGATACTCGTAGGCGTAGAAAATGGCGACACACGCGAAGATGCCGACTGGCTGGTGGGCAAGACCCTCCGCCTACGCATATTCGACGACGAAGCAGGCGTAATGAACCGCAGCATAGAGGAGATAGGCGGCGCAGCACTCGTAGTGAGCCAATTCACACTCCACGCCTCAACACGCAAAGGCAACCGCCCCTCCTACATACGCGCCGCACGCGAAGAGTACTCACGACCACTATACGACTACTTCACAGACTCACTACGCAACACCCTCGGCACAAATAGAGTGGCCACAGGACAATTCGGAGCCGATATGCAAGTGACACTCACCAACAACGGCCCCGTGACAATAATCATCGACTCTAAACTTAGAGAGTGATTTTTTTGTTTTCTCCGCTTTTTGTAAAAAGCGGAACCAAAAACTTTTGTACTATTAGTTTGCGGGTTTAGGAGTTACTTTGCAGTAACTACAAACAAAATAGAAAATAGGGCTTTGTTCAAGTAAACTTGACAAGCCCTATTCTCTATTTCATTTGTACTCTCTTCGAGAGTATCCCCTAAACCCGAAAAACAAAAATTGTTACACAATAGTCTTATTGGTTTTCCCTAATCTCCCTAAATTCCCTAAACTCCCTATCTTCTCTTTAACTCTCCCTACTCTTCTCCACCCTTGCGGTAAGCGTAATACCCAACTCATAAAGCACATAGAGCGGGATAACCACCAGCATCAGGCTGAACACATCGGGAGGGGTGATGACTGCCGAGAAGCAGGCCAAAACGAAGAAGGCGTGGCGGCGGTATTTGCGCAGGAAGCCTGCCGAGATAATACCCATACGCGCCAAGAAGTAGATAAAAATCGGTAACAAAAAGACCAAGCCACACGCCATAACACTACTTGTGACGGTCGAGAAATATGACCCGATATCAATCATATTCTCCAACGAGGGCGAGAGTTGGTAGTTCAGCAGGAAGTTGAGTGCCAGGGGCGACATCACATAGTAGCCAAACAACACTCCCGCGCCCATACAGAGGCAGCCCCAAAAGACGAAACGCCTACACGCCTTGCGCTCGCTCGGGTGGAGTGCGGGGCGCACATAGAGCCATATCTCCCACAGCAGCCAGGGCACTGCAAGTATCAGCGCCACAATCAGCGAGAGTCGCATATGCATATTGAACTGTCCCGCCACCGAGGTATTGATAAAGTCGTAGGCCGAGCCATTGACGCTCACACCCTCCACACCCCAACTCTCCATCAGTGAGTTGAGGAGTCGGTTGGTGGGAAAATCTGCCGACTGCGGGCCGAGCAGTATGGTATCGACGATAAACCCCTTACACACAAAGGCCAGCGCAAAGAATACGAACACAGCGCAAAAACTGCGCACCAAGTGTGGTCGCAGAGCCTCGATGTGTTCCCACATCGACATCTCGTCGCTCTTCTGCTGGGCCATAATAGTTACAGAAACTCTATCGGTTGAGATAGGGTTTGGCTAAGTGGGTGAGTAGCAGACTATTTCTCCTCTTTGGGTTCTTCGGTTTTCTCCTCGGCTTCGCCTTTCAGTTCGGCAGAGTAGTCGGTATTGACCGCATCTTTAAACTCCTTGACGCCACGACCAACACCACGCATCAGTTCAGGTATCTTCTTGGCACCGAAGAGGATAACGAAAATTGCTACAAGCAGGATAATCTCGGTTGCACCAATGCGGCCCACCAAGAAAAGAAGAGGTAAAACGCTCATCATAACTATCAAAACTATTTGTTAAACAGTTGCTGCCATCGGGCAGAACATCTACAAATATAAATCTTTTCTTGCTAAATCAGGCAAATTATTGCCCGAAATGCGAAAAACTATACTTTAAGGAAGATTTTTTTGCGATAGAGGAACCACAAGAAGAGCCAACTAATCAACAGATAGCCGCCCGTCATTATCACCCGACGCATCTCGTCGCCACACAACCCTGCCACACCGCCGAAGAAGTAGCGGGTCAGACCGTTGAAGTCGAAAATCGCCTGCGCCATATAGATAGTTATCGAGTTGAGGCCAATCACCCTCAGCGGTAGCGACCACTTCTGCCAGCCGCGCACATCGATAAGGTAGTAGAAGAGGGCAAACATCAGGAGCGAATAGCAGGCCAACACACATACAAAGGTGCTCGACCACAGCGTCTTATTCACCGGCAGGGCGATGCTCCACAGCGCACCCACCACACCAAAGGCGACACCTGCCACCGCCATCCACTGAGCCTTCTTGGCGGCCGACACTCGCTCCTCGGGCAGTCGGACAAACTCGCCCGTGAGCATACCGAGCATAGCGGTCACCACTGCGGGCACGGTGCTAAAAATACCCTCCGGGTCCATCGTGCCGAGGTACATACGACCCGGCAGCAGGCAACGGTCTATCCACCCTGCCAGACACCCCTCCATCGAGAGTGGGTCGGCACCGGCTGCCACGTCGGGCGCAGCAACAAACTGAGATACAAGACCATAGGCCACCAACACTACACCTGCTATGATGACCCTTGTGCGGGTCGAGAAGAGCATTTGCAGAGTGGCAGCCACACCCCAAGCGATACCTATTCGACCCAGCACACTTGCCAAGCGCAGATTCTCAAAGTCGAGGCGGAAAAGACCATTATAGACCAATCCGAGCAGTACGAGTGTGAGTGCTCGGCGACCAATACGCAGATATATCTTACTATTGGTCAGCCCCTTACTGCGCATCGAGGCGAGCGAGAAGGGGAAGGAGATACCGGCAATAAAGAGGAATAGGGGGAAGATGGTGTCGTGGTGGGCAAGTCCGTTCCACTCCACGTGTTCCATTTGGGCCGAAAGACCCTCCCAAAAGCCACCCTCGAAGAGGCCGCACACAGCCATCACAAAGGGTGCAAAGCCCATAATAAAGAGCATATCGAAGCCTCGGAGTGCATCGAGCGAGGCCAGACGTTTAGAGTTGTTCATATCGGATTTTTGTTTTAGGTTTTGTCGTTTGGGTGTAGGGTATCTTTGCGCTAATACGCTCGGAGAGAGCATGTTGCTACAACTGCACCTGCTCCACGTTGATACCGATGCGGCGGAGGAGTTCGATTCCGTCGGTCGAGTGGTAGTCGTCGCAATAGACCACACGCTTGATGCCTGCCTGAATAATCAGCTTGGAGCACTCGATGCAGGGCGCGGCGGTCACATAGAGGGTTGCGCCCTCGCCACTATTGGAACTCTTGGCGAGTTTGGTGATGGCGTTGGCCTCGGCGTGGAGAACGTAGGGTTTGGTCTTGTTGTTCTCGTCCTCGCACACATTTTCAAACCCCGAGGGAGTACCGTTGTAGCCATCGGAGATAATCATCTTATCCTTCACCACCAGCGCACCCACCTGACGACGAATGCAGTAGGAGTTCTCGGCCCACACCTTCGCCATACGGATATAGCGCATATCGAGTTGTCGTTGTTTCTCTTCCTTATACCCCATATTTTTTCACTTTTAGGTTATTGTTGTTCTACCTCTTTTTTCGGTTTTTTGGCAACAGCCTCCAAGAGGTTCTTTTTGCTCTTGGTCACCACAAAATCTTTCAGATAGAAGGGCTCAAAGTAGGCGATATCCTCCCACTCCTCGCGCAAATACTTCTCATAAGCCGCAGCGCAAAGTCCTCTGGCCGAGGGCGATACCTCAACAAATTTTACATTTTGAGCACCCATCACCTCCTGACACTTCTTCGCCCCACTACCAAATATAAAGAAATCTTTGCCGCCTGAGAGCAAATCCGAAAAACTACCCTCGTCGATAATCTTTGCCTCAACTCCCGACACGCTGTTCAGCGCGGTGTCATAAACCGAACAAAAGACCTCCATACGTCGGGCGTCGATCATCGGGCAGAGCAGTGCACCCGCCCAATCATCGCTCTCGATAGTGCCCACCTCGTAGTCCTCGCAGGCGATGCGGGCGAGCGACTCCAACGAGTCGATAGCCAGCAGAGGGATATTCAGCGCGTAGCAGAAGCCCTTGGCAAAGGCGGTGCCGATGCGCAGACCCGTGTATGAGCCCGGGCCGCGACCTATCGCCACTGCCGCAAGGTCCTCGGGCAGCAGGTCGTTCTCGCGGAGCATCTCATCGACAAACACGCCGATGTTGCGCGTGTGGTCGTTGCCCTCGCGGCTCTCGCGGAGTGCAATCAGCTTACCCTCTTCCGAGAGCGCTGCCGAGCAGATGTCGGTGCCGGTCTCTATGCAAAGTATTATCTTCTTAGCCATCTCTCCTATCGTTTTGTAAATCGCTCCATCTCCCTCTTGGCATCCTTCTCTTTGAGTGTCTCGCGCTTGTCGTACTGCTTCTTACCGCGTGCAACGCCGACCAGCAACTTGGCCAATCCGCGCTCGTTGATAAAAATTTTCAGTCCCACTGCGGTGATACCCTTATCTTGGAGTGTGCGTTCTATCTTGTTGAGTTCCTTGCGGTTGAGCAGTAGTTTGCGGTCGCGCTTGGGAACGTGGTTGTTGTAGGTACCCCAATCATACTCGGCGATGTTCATACCGCGCACAAACATCTCGCCCCCCGAGAAGTAGCAGTAGCAATCGACCAGCGACGCTTTGCCTTGGCGCAATGCCTTAATCTCGGTACCCGCCAATTGGATACCTGCCACATACTCCTCCAAAATCTCGTAGTCGAAGTATGCCTTCTTGTTCTTTATGCTGATATTATTCTTTTTCTCTTTGTCTGCACTCATACAATCAGTCGGTTGATGCGCCCCGCAAGGTCGGTGCGCGCCTTGTTAATGTCGGTGATTTGTCCCAAAATGGCATCTACCTCCTCGTCGGTAATACCCTCTTTTGTAAGTTGTTGCTTCAACTCCTTGACGGTGTTGTCCAATGCCTTGAATTGGTAGAGGTAGATGAGGCGGGGGATACGCTCAGAGAGTATCTCCTCCTCGCTATTGTGGTAGATGTCGTGTCTCTTCCAGATGTTGCTGAGCGAGTAGTTGCTATCGGCGGTGAGCATATCGACCGTCTGGTTGCACACCTCGGGGTCGTCGTAGGAGATGAAGATATCCTCTGGCACCTTGACCCCCACGCCACGCTCCTCCCATTGGCGGTGGTACTCCTCGTAAATCGTGCGATAGACAGGGGTGTAGGGGGGTATTTCGATACTGCGGAAGATGGTGTCGGCCACATTGAGCAGCAGTCGTGAGCCACCACTCTCGCGCATCTCGAAGTTCTGATGACCATAGAGCAACAGACACGACACCAACTCCTTCTCCACCTCGCGCACATCGCTGCCGGGCTGCACGTGGCCCAAAATCTGCTCCACAGGCTCGGCCGACTGCTGGGCAAAAGCCCTGCCACGACGGAAGTTGTTGACAAACTCCACAGCACCCTTATCGACACCTAAGAGTCGTCGGCGTGCCACCTCGTCGAGGAGCACCTGCTCGGATATGTACATAGTGCGGGCGCACTCCTTGATAAACACCGAGCGCTGAATCTTGTCGGGCACCTCGGAGATGGATTGCACAATGTCCTGTATCAACTCCGCCTTGCGTATGGGGTCCCCCTCCGCCTCCTTCATTAAAAGGTTTGCCTTAAATGAAATAAAATCCTCGGCGTGGGTGTCTATGTAGTTGCGCACCTCCTCGGCGGTGTGGTTGCGGGCAAAGGAGTCGGGGTCCTCGGGTGCGGGGAGTAGCACCACTCGCACATTCATACCCTCGCGCAGAATCATATCGATACCTCGGAGCGAAGCCTTGATACCTGCGGGGTCGCCATCGTAGATGACGGTGATGTTGCGAGTGAAACGACCGATGAGGCGTATCTGCTCGGTGGTGAGCGACGTGCCCGACGAGGCGACCACATTTTCGATACCCTTTTGGTGCATCTGTATCACATCGGTATAACCCTCAACGAGTATGCAGTAGTTCTGCTTGGTGATGGCCCCCTTGGCGAAGTAGAGTCCGTAGAGGCTGTTGGTCTTGCTGTAAACGGGGCTCTCGGGCGAGTTGAGGTATTTGGCGGTGCGGTCGTCCTTGCGCATCACTCGACCACCAAAGGCTATCACTCGGCCACTGATGGAGTGGATAGGGAAGATTACTCGACCACAGAATCGGTCGTACCACCCACCCGTCTCGCGCTTGATACTCAGACCCGTGCCCGTCAGGAATTGCTCCTTGTAGCCTGCCGCAAGGGCTGCTTGGGTCATCTGGTCGCCCTTAGAGGGGCAGTAGCCGAGGCCGAAGCGGGCAATGGTGGCATCGGTAAAGCCACGCTGGCGCAGGTAACTCTTACCTACACTCAATCCCTCGTCGGTATCGGTTAGTTGCTGTTTAAAATAGTCAAAAGCCCAACTGTTGACCACCATCATACTCTCGCGGTCGTCGTTGCGCTGCTTCTCCTCTTCGCTCACCTCTCTATCCTCAACCTCAATTCCGTACTTCTTGCCGACAAATTTGAGCGCCTCGGGATAGGTCATCTTCTCGTGCTCCATCACAAAGGTCACAGCGTTGCCACCCTTGCCACAACCGAAACACTTGAAGAGGCCCTTGGCGGGCGATACGATAAACGAGGGGGTGTCCTCGTCGTGGAAGGGACAACACGCCTTGTAGTTCACACCCGCACGTTTGAGTGTGACAAAGTCGCTGACAATATCTACAATGTCGGCGGCCGCATAAATCCTATCAACTGTTGCCCTGTCAATCATAACCACAAAGATAATTATTTTTTTCGACGGTATAAGAAACTGTTTAATAAAATAGTATCTTTGTAATCTGATTAGTGTAAAAGTATAAGTAAATTAACGATATGGAACATCTGTTATCAATCCGCTGGAGTGTCGATCCCGCAATGTTTCACATAGGCTCGTTGGAGATACGCTACTACGGTCTGTTCTGGGCACTTGCGCTGATGTGGGGTGTCTGGTATTTCCAGAAGTTTATCAAGCGCGAGGGACTTCCCGAGAAGGTGCTGGACTCCGTATTCTGGTGGGGCGCACTGAGTTGCATCATCGGTGCACGCTTGGGTCACTGCCTCTTCTACCAACCCGAAATCTATCTGGCCAACCCACTCCGCATACTCAACCTCCGCGAGGGCGGTATGGCGAGCCACGGTGCGGCACTCGGTATGTTGTTCGGCTTGTGGATGTTCTCGCGCAAGAATAAATTGCCGATGGTGTGGGCACTCGACAGGGTGATGATACCTGTGGCGATTGGTGGTGCTGGTGTGCGCTTCGGCAACCTGATGAACTCCGAGATTTATGGCGTGCAGACCGACCTCCCGTGGGGCTTTATCTTCGAGCGCGCAGGCGAAACAGTGCCTATGCACCCCACACAAATCTACGAGGCACTCTGCTACCTGATAACCTTTGCGGTGATGTTGTGGTTCTACTACCGCCGCGATGCGGGCACCAAACACCCGGGCTTGATGTTCGGCGTGGGTATGATAGGCATCTTCTTCACCCGCTTTATGATTGAGTTTGTGAAGAATCCGCAGGTGGCATTCGAAAATGATATGACGCTGGTGATGGGTCAGTGGCTAAGCATACCCTTTATAATCTTCGGTATTGTGATGATTGTTAAGGGTTTGCGTAGCGAGCCACTCAATATTGACGAGGCACGAGGCATCACCCCTCCCAAGCCCCGCGCAGCGAAGGTTGAAGCACCCCGAGCAAAACAAAAATAGTGGCTATGGAGGCAATCGATAAACTTCTCTACAACCTGCTCTCCTCGGGCGAGAGTGTGGTGTTGCCCGAAGTGGGCACCCTCCGCGTAGAGCAGAGCGCCACCACCCAAAGCGGTAATCGAGTGGTGTGTGGCTCACGTCGTGTGCGATTCTCGTCGCGCACCGATAAGGGTGTGCGCAGTGTGGTGAGCGTGATGGTCGAGGAGTATGGCCTGAGCAATGAGGAGGCTACCGAGGCCTATGGCGAGTGGCTGCGCTCGGCACGCAAAGGGCCGGAGGTGACCATCGAGGGTGTGGGAAGTGTGAAAAAGGGATTTTTTAAGCCTACCGAAGAGTTTGACAGCGAGGCACTTAATCCGTGGCAGACCGCACCTGTCACCCTGCATAGTCGCCGCTTGCCCTTGGGTTGGATATTCACCATCTGCGTTGTGCTTGGCGCGGCAGGTGCGTGGATGTGGCTGGTAGGAGGTGGCGCCGAAAAGGAGACCGCGAAGGAGATAGCCAAGGAGGTCGATAGTGTTATCACCGAGGAGGCTATTGTGGCAAGCTTGGAGGAGTATGCCGAAGAGTTGGAGGTTGCACCAACACCCGAAGAAAAGGTAGAGATAAAGACAGAAGAGAAAGTAGAGGTGAAGCCCGAGCAGATACCCGCTCCCAAACCCGAGCAGAAACCTACTCCCAAACCCACTCCTGCACCTCAACAGACTCAACCCAAGCAGGTTGCCCCTGCGGAGCAGAGTGCTCCCGCAGTTCCTGCGGCGATTATCCCAATCCAGCCCGTGGAGCGCACTTCGGGTAAGAGCGTGGTTGTGGCTGGTGTGTTCAGCACTGGCGAGAATGCCGATAAGTTCATAGCGGAAGATGAGTTGGGTGTAGGCAGTGCAGCCTACTCCAAACACCACTACGGAAGCAAAATTCTGGTTGCAGTGGGCGGCATCTTCGACACCGCAACCGCCGCCAACACCCACCGCCGCACCCTACCCTCGACAGATGGATCGCTGTGGGTTTATACCTTTAAGTAAAGAGTGTTAGGGAGTTTAGGGAGTTTAGGGAGTTTAGGGAGTTTAGGGAATAATGGGAATAATGAGAGTTATGGGAAAAACCATTAAACTTGTTGTGTAACAATTTTTGTTTTCGGGTTTAGGGGATACTCTCGAAGAGAGTACAAATGAAATAGAGAATAGGGCTTGTCAAGTTTACTTGAACAAAGCCCTATTCTCTATTTTGTTTGTAGTTACTGCAAAGTAACTCCTAAATCCGCAAACTAATA
>JAFXAY010000021.1 GCA_017521965.1 Tidjanibacter sp.
CAATGTACTCAAGAGGTGAAAAACAAATAACCCGTATAGGGAGTGCGAAGGCACAAAATACCTGATTAAAGATGTTAAACTATCAGGACTATGAAAATGATTTTAATAAACTAAACATTACTAAAGAAGAGGGAATTATATTATTAAACTACTTTGAGGCATTAGCCTTAATCGGTATTCAGTACCTAAATAATAAAGAGATAAACGATTACAAATATGACTAAAAACTGTTTTATATGGAGTAGAGTAAGTACAAAGCACCAGGAGGAGAATGGTGGCAGCCTCGATGACCAGAAGTGCCGCTGTGAAAGGTTTGCTCGTGAAAACGGCTATACTATCAAAGGCTATTTCGGCGGTAAGCACGAGAGTGCCAAAACCCCAGGTAAACTAATCAAGGAGATGATTAAGGCGGTCAAAAAGGATAAGAGCGTCAAGTATATCATCGTCAATCAGGCTGACCGTTTCAGTCGTAATGCAGGTCAAGCCATCAATATCATCAACGACCTCAATGCCCAGGGAGTTATTATCGTGGAGGCATTGTCAGGTACGGACACCTCAACACCCGAAGGTGTAATGATGATGCAAGTCAAGTTGTCCCTGGCTCAATGGGACAACACCAACCGTACCAATAAGTTTGTGTCGGGTCGCAAGCATTGTATGGAAAGTGGTGTTTGGGTTGGTAAACTACCTTTGGGATACAATAAGGAGGGTAAGAGCATCAACGCAAAATTCGCCATCAACGCTACGGGTAAACTTATCCAGAAGGCGTTTAAGTGGAAGTTGCAGGGCGTGGATAATTTCCGTATTATGGATAGATTGTCGGCAATGGGATTGAATGTGAGCAAGCAGAAGTTACATAAGATACTCACCAATCCATTCTATGCGGGCAAAATTCAGAGTAAGTTCACTGACGGGGAGATTATCGACGGCAAGCATCCTGCAATCATTTCGTGGGTGGAGTTTTTGCAGGTTCAAGAGATATTAAGTGGTAGAACGGGTGTTTACAAAGTTAAGGCGGAAACACCCCGTTTTCCCTTAAAGCGTCATATCCGTTGTGCCGAAGATGGTCTGCCCCTAACGGCATATACCGTCAAGCGTAAAAACATCGACTACTATAAGTGCAACCGAACAGGCTGCAAGACCAATGTATCTGCAAAGAAGTTGCACCGCCTTTATGCCGAGTTGCTGGATACCTATACTATCCCCGCCGTGTTGTTGGAGTGGTTCAGCGATGTGGTGTCAGGCATCATTTTCGAGGAGGATAGCGAGCATAAGGAGCAGTTGTCGCTTTTGAAGAAGCAGAAGAGCGAGTTGGAGAACAAGTTGAAGAAGTGCAAGGTCAGTCGTGGAATGGGCGATATTGACGAAGATATTTACACGACCACCGTGGAGGTTATCCAAGAAAAACTCGCCAAAATCGAGGTAGAAATTGCAAAGGTCAAAAGAAATTTATCGAACCTTACCTCAACAGTTGATGAAGTGGTTGCAACGTGTTGTAAATTAGGTAGTTTATGGAGTGATTCCGAGTTGGAGTTGAGTCAGAAGATACAGAATTTACTCTTTCCAAGTGGAATTTTGTGGGATAAGGAAAATGAGAATTATCGAACCATAGACGAGAACTATGCCCTTAGTATAATGCACGATATATCAGTGAGTCATGAAAATAAAAAAGAGGGAGAACTTGAAAATTCTCCCTCGAAAGTAAACTTGTGCGGATAAAGGGACTCGAACCCCCACGCCTCTCGGCATCAGATCCTAAGTCTGACGTGGCTACCAATTACACCATATCCGCAACATTAGGATTTGCTCGTAGGAAAAGCACCCGGCTTTTCATTCAAGCAGTGCAAAGGTAACCATTTTTCTGTTTATATCACCGTGGAATGGGAAAAAATTTATAGAATTCACATTTTTTTCTGTACTTTTGTCGAAAAGAACTGCACTTATGCCTAAAACAATCACACTCCAGCTTTCGCCCAAACAGTCGGCCGATGTGGAAACATACACCGCGATGGCCTGCCGTCAGATGGGCATCAGCCGCAGCGACATAGCTCTGGTGAGGGTTGTGAAGCGCTCGATAGATGCGCGCCGCAGCCCCGTGAAGGTGAATCTCTCGCTGGAGGTATTTGTTGACCAGGAGCCGCAGCCCGCACCCATACACTTCGACTACCCCGACGTGAGCCACTCCACGGAGGTTGTTGTCGTAGGCTCAGGACCTGCGGGATTGTTCGCCGCATTGCGACTTATCGAGCTGGGACTCAAGCCTATACTTTTGGAGCGAGGCAAGGAGGTGCTGCCGCGTAAGCGCGATATAGCCCTCATCAACCGCAACCTCGACATCGACCCCGACTCGAACTACGCCTTTGGTGCTGGTGGTGCAGGAACCTTCTCTGACGGAAAACTTTTCACACGCAGCAAGAAGCGTGGCGACTATAATAAGGCGTTGCAGACGCTTGTCTTTCACGGTGCTACGCCCGAGATTCTCTACGAGGCACACCCCCACATCGGCACCGACAAGCTGCCGCGCATCATCAGCAACATCTGCCAGACCATCATCTCGTCGGGCGGTGAGATTCACTTCTCGTCGAAGGTTACGGGCTTCGAGATAGACCACACGCGCTCGCGCATACGCGGCGTATGGGTGGGTGACAAGCTCATCGAGGGTGCTGCCGTGGTGCTGGCTACGGGCCACTCGGCAAAGGATATATACCACACTTTGCACCACGATGGCGTGCGTCTGGAGGCGAAGGGCTTCGCTATGGGTGTGCGTATCGAGCATCCGCAGCGATTGATTGAGTCGATGATTACGGGAATCTTCTTCATTGCTTTGCCTCCTTGCTGAATTTCATAACCTCTTCCCAGGTGGGAATGG
>JAFXAY010000004.1 GCA_017521965.1 Tidjanibacter sp.
ACACATCCCCCGCCGAGGCGGGGGCTTGGGGGTGGGTCAGGCCTACAATTGCCTGCGGAGCAGGCAGGTGTCGAGGTGGTGAGTAGAGGTATCGGGGTATTTACCTTGTCGAGGGTGCTGGGCAAAATGATTAAAACTGAGAGCAGTATCGAACTGCTCTCAGTTTTAATCATTTTGCATTTTGAAATTTCTTTTACTCCAACCTCACAAGTCCATTTTTGATTGCCCAGACCACCATACCCACGGTGTTGCGGCAGCCGGTCTTTTCGAGGATGTTGGCGCGGTGGTTATCCACCGTGCGTTTGCTGATGAAGAGTTGGTCGGCGATCTCCTGATTCGAGAGGCCGCGGCAGATGAGGGGGAGCACTTCGCGCTCGCGCTCGGAGAGGAGTGCTTCGGCTTGGGCGTGCCCGTCGTGGAGGTTATCCACAAGTGAGTCAAGCAGTTCGGCGGAGAAGTAGGTGCCGCCATCGCACACCGTGCGCACTGCGCCCACCACCTCGTCGATATCGGAGTTTTTGAGCAGGAAGCCCTTCACGCCCAACTCCACCATACGGAGGTAGTAGGCCTCGTCGTTGTGCATAGTGAGTGCTACGAGTTGTGCCTCGGGGTTCTTTGCCAATATCTGTTCGGCGGCCTCGGTGCCCGTCAGTTTGGGCATCTCGATATCTATCAGTGCCACATCATATTCGGTCTGCTCGGCGAGGGTCACCAACTCCTCGCCATCGGCTGCCACGCCGACCACCTCGATACCCTCCTGTGCGGTGAGGAGGCCGCGCAGCCCCTCACGAAATAGGCGGTGGTCGTCGGCGATTATCACCCTGCAATTATCTCTGCTCATACTCTTGTAATGTTTACCCTGATTGTTGCGCTCATACCCTTGCCCGGTTGGCTCTGCAAGTCGAATTGGCCTTTGAGCGAGTTGATACGCGAAAATATATTCGACAGACCCATACCCTTGTCTGTCAGTTTATTAACATCAAATCCCACACCATTGTCGGAGTAGGTGAGGGTCAGTATATCTCCTTTCAGCACCATCGACACCCCAATCCGGCTGCACGAGGCGTGGCGCATACTGTTGTTGACAAGTTCGCACACCACGCGATAGAGAATTACCTCCTCCTCGCTATCAAATCGCTCCCCTTTGAGGTTGGTGTTGTAGTCGATGCTCACCCCTTCGGGCGCGGAGGGTATCTTGTTGAGGAAGCTGCGCACTGCGCGTGCCAATCCGAAGTCCTTCAAGGTGTGGGGCGAGAGATTGTTCGATATTTCGCGCACTGCCCTAACTGCCTCATCGATAACGCTTATCGTATTATCAAACAGCTCCTTGTTCTGCTCTGTGGCATCTTTGGCGAGCACCGAGAGCGACATCTTGGCCGACGAGAGTAGCGGGCCGAGTCCGTCGTGCAGCTCCTTGGAGAATCGCTGGCGCTCCTTCTCCTCGGTGCGGAGCACGGTGCTGAGTATTCGGCGCTCGGTGAGTCGGCGCTGATATTCGAGTTTGTCGATATAGTTGAAAATCTCGCGCACGAAGATAGTGCCGATGGCGAAGCAGAGCGACACCACAACACCCATCCACGCCATAAAGTCGGGTGGCAGTCGCCACTCCTCTCCGCCGAGCATCGGGAAAACTTGCGCCCAACGTATTATGCAGAGCGCGGTGAGTGCAATGGTGAAGAATATCCACGCCACATTGTACTTGGTGCGCTTGATAAGGTTGATAGCCGCCACAGCCGCAAATAGCTGTAACAGAATCGATACCAGCAACAATATCTCCAACATTCTCATCTCTTTCGGGTGGTGTTAATGGTGGTTACTCCGCGGTTGCGGGGTGCAAACAAAGCGTCTGCAACACATACAAAGATACATTTAAATATAAGAAATGGGTTAAAACGTTTAAAATTATTTGAGAAATAGTTATATTTGTCGCCTAAATCAACAATTTAATCAAGGTAAATTTTCACTAACAAATAACACCTTAAACAAATGAAAAAAATTTTCAGTAAAGTTTTGGTAATCGGTGTTGCTGCTCTTATGGCAGCTTGTGGTGGTCAGCAGCCTAAGCAGGCCGACCTGCCCGATTATCTCAATCCCGAAGTTGATGTTGAGGCACGTATCGACGACGCTATGTCGCGTATGACTCTCGACGAGAAGATTGCTATCATCCACGCCCAGAGCAAGTTCTCCTCGGCAGGTGTACCCCGTCTGGGTATCCCCGAGTTGTGGACTTCGGACGGTCCTCACGGTATCCGTCCCGAGGTGTTGTGGGACGAGTGGGAGCAGGCAGGTTGGACTAACGACTACTGCGTAGCCTTCCCCGCACTGACCGCACTCGCCGCTACTTGGAATACCGATATGTCGGCGCTCTACGGTAAGAGCATCGGCGAGGAGGCACGCTATCGCGAGAAAGATGTGCTCCTCGGCCCCGGTGTGAACATCTACCGTAGCCCCCTCAACGGTCGTAACTTCGAGTATATGGGTGAGGATCCCTTCCTCGCTTCGCGTATGGTTGTCCCCTATGTTCAGGGCGTACAGAGCAACGGTGTAGCAGCTTGTGTTAAGCACTACGCACTCAACAACCAGGAGTCGCACCGCCACACTATGTCGCCTGTGCTCGACGACCGTACCCTCTACGAGATCTACCTCCCCGCCTTCAAGGCAGCTGTTCAGGAGGGTGGTGCTTGGGCTATTATGGGTGCCTACAACAACTTCCGTGGCCAGCAGGCTTGCCACAACGACCTCCTCCTCAACCAGATTTTGAAGGGTGAGTGGGGCTTCGACGGTGTGGTTATCTCCGACTGGGGTGGCACTCACAACACCCGCGAGGCTATCACCAATGGTCTGGACTTGGAGTTCGGTACTTGGACCGACGGTCTGACTATGGGTGCTACCAATGGCTACGACGCCTACTTCTTGGCTGACCCCTATAAGAAGCTTATCGAGAGCGGTGAGTTCACCACCAAGGAGCTCGACGAGAAGGTACGTCGCGTGTTGCGCCTGATGTATCGTACCTCGATGAATACCAACAAGCCTTTCGGCTCGCTCGTATCCGATGAGCACGTGGCTGCCAGCCGCACCATCGGCGAGGAGGGTATCGTACTGCTCAAAAACGACAACAACGTACTCCCCATCGACCTTAACAAGACCAAGACTATCGCTGTTATCGGTGAGAACGCTATCAAGGCTATGACCGTGGGTGGTGGTAGCTCGTCGTTGAAGGTTGCCAAGGAGGTGTCGCCTCTGGAAGGCTTGCAGAACCGCGTGGGCGACAAGGCCGAGATTCTCTACGCTCGTGGCTATGTGGGTGACGTGAACACCAGCTACAACGGTGTGGAGAGCGGTCAGAACTTGGTTGACAACCGTGGCGAGGATGTACTCATCGCCGAGGCTGTCGAGGCTGCACGTCGTGCCGATGTAGTGATTATGTTCGGTGGTCTGAACAAGGCTTCGCATCAGGACTGCGAGGATAGCGACCGCTATGGCTTGGAGCTCCCCTACGCACAGGATAAGCTGATGGCTGCTCTGGTTGAGGCTAACCGCAATGTGGTCTATGTAAACATCTCGGGTAATGCCGTGGCAATGCCTTGGGTGAATAGCGTTCCCGCTATCGTTCAGGGTTGGTTCCTCGGTTCGGAGGCGGGTAACGCTCTGGCATCGGTGCTGATGGGCGATGTTAACCCCTCGGGTAAACTCCCTTTCACCTTCCCCGTTAAGCTTACCGACACCGGCGCTCACTCGATGGGCGAGTTTGGTGGTCGTGGCGAGGTTGTCTATGGCGAGGGCCTCTTGGTGGGCTACCGCTGGAACGACGCTAAGGATGTTGCTCCCCTCTTCGCATTTGGCCACGGTCTCTCCTACACCACCTTCGCTTACGGTGATGTGACCATCGACAAGACCTCGATGAATAAGAAGGGTAGCGTAACCGTTACCGTGCCCGTTACCAACACCGGTAACCGCGCAGGTAAGGAGGTTGTTCAGCTCTACATTTCGGATAAGGAGGCAAGCGTAATGCGCCCCGAGAAGGAGTTGAAGGGCTTTGCAAAGGTTGAGTTGGAGCCCGGCCAGACCAAGGAGGTATCCTTTGTTATCGACGCCGAGGCACTCAGCTTCTTCGACGATAAGAAACACGAGTGGGTAGCCGAGCAGGGCGAGTTCGAGGCTCTGGTTGGTGCTGCTTCGGATGATATTAAGGGTGGTGTTAGCTTTACCTTGAAGTAAGCCATCTGCAAAAAAGCCATCTGATTGGTAAATTTGGTGTTGCGGGTGCTTCCGAGATTGCTCACATACGCTTAGTATGCTCGCAACCTCAGAAACACCCGCGCCTAAAATTTCCTCAATCATATGACTTTTTTAATTTTGGGTAAACCTGATTAAATCCTATTGGGCCTATCGGGCCTATTGGGCTTATTATGATAGGCCCAATAAGCCTAATAAGCCTAATAAGCCCAATAAGCAAGAGGGAGTTTAGTGAATTCAGTGAGTTTAGTGAGATCAAGGAATTCAGGGAGTTTAGGGATATTCTCTAA
>JAFXAY010000022.1 GCA_017521965.1 Tidjanibacter sp.
GGCGAAGCTGCGGGACACATCCCCCGCCGAGGCGGGGGCTTGGGGGTGGGTCAGGCCTACAATTGCCTGCGGAGCAGGCAGGTGTCGAGGTGGTGAGTAGAGGTATCGGGGTATCTACCTTACTAAGGGTGCTATGCAAAACATTACAACTTGGCGAGCAGAGTCGTAAGCAGTCGCCAGAACTTATCGACCGAGGCAATCTCCAAGCGTTCGTCGGGGGAGTGGACACCACGCAGAGTCGGGCCAAACGACACCATATCCAACTGCGGGTACTTCTCCAAGAAGAGGCCACACTCCAAGCCGGCATGGATAGCCCTCACCTTGGGCTCAGTGCCGAACAACTCCTTGTAGCACTCCACGGTAGTGGCCACCAATGCGCTATCGGGATTAGGCTCCCAGCCCGGGTAGCCCTCACCGTGTTTCACCTCGGCACCTGCAAGCGTGAATACCGCGTTAACGCTCTGAGCAGCAGCCCACTTAGCAGTTTCCACCGAGGAGCGTTGAGAGAGGGTAACCACCACTTCGCCCTCGGCAGGCATCTTAACCGACGCCAGATTTGTCGAGGTCTCCACCAATCCGGGCATTGTGCGGCTCATCTCCAACACACCGTTGGGGCAACCCAAAATCGAGAGAACGATGCGACGCATAGTGTCGCTGTCGATAACCTTCTCGGCTGCCTCGGCAGGCTCAATCGTGTAGCAGAGGTCGGGGTCGGTGTGGCGCAACTCAGCCTTGCACATATCGCCCACAAGCGCCATCTGCACTGCCAGCGACTCCTCAGGCAGACCTACCAAGGCCCAAGCCTCGCGCGGAATAGCGTTGCGGAGGTTGCCACCGTCAATCTTCGCCACCACAGCCTTAGGCCCTGCGGCATTGAGCATACGCGCCAATATCTTATTGGAGTTACCCAGACCGTCGTCGATATTATCGCCCGAGTGGCCACCCTTCAAGCCGCCTATTGCTACCTTGTACCATAGGTAGTCGGCAGGGGCAGGCTTAGGCTCATAGTGGAAGCGCACCACGGTATCCACACCGCCTGCGCAACCGATGAAGAGTTCGCCCTCGTCCTCTGAGTCGAGGTTGATGAGGTAGCTGCCCGTGAGCATATCATCAGCCAGGCCGAAGGCACCTGTCAGGCCTGTCTCCTCATCGACGGTGAAGAGCGCCTCGATGGCGGGGTGAGCAAGTGTATCATCAAGCAGAACAGCGAGTTGTGCAGCCATACCGATACCGCAATCAGCACCGAGAGTGGTCCCCTCAGCCTTCACCCAACCCTCCTCGATGCGGGTACGGATAGGCTCAGTGAGGAAGTCGAAATCGACCGATGAATTCTTCTCACAGACCATATCCATATGGCTCTGCAACACCACCGTCGGGTGCTCCTCGTAGCCCTCGGTAGCGGGTTTGCGGATAACGATATTTCCTGTCGAGTCCTCCTGCCAATCGAAGGAGTGAGAGGTGGCAAAATTGCGAAGCCACTCCCTAATCTGCTCCTCGTGTTTCGAAGGTCGGGGTACGCGGGTAATCTGGTCGAACATCTCCCACACGAGAGATGGTGTAAGTGTAGTTAAATCAGCCATTTTTCAAATGTTGTTAATTAAATTTTCGTAAAATTAGTAAAATCCCCTATTTCGGTCAACTCTTTTTACTATTTTTGTGCCAAGAAAACACGAATTATCACCAATAAATAGTAAGATATGTTTCCGCTGAGAGTTGGTCACGGCTACGATGTTCACGCCCTCGAAGAGGGTCTGCTGCTGCGCATTGGTGGGGTGGATATACCTCACACTCACGGTTTTGTGGCTCACTCCGACGGTGATGTACTTATCCACGCTCTGTGCGATGCACTGCTTGGTGCTGCTGCACTCGGCGATATCGGGCTTCACTTCCCCGACACTGCGGGCGAGTGGAAGGGTATCGACAGCCGAATACTCCTGCGCAAAGTAGTGGCACTCCTCGCCGAGAAGGGCTTCGCGGTGGGCAATGTGGATTGTACGGTGATAGCTCAGGCCCCTAAGCTCCGTCCCTACATCGACTCGATGCGCGCGACGCTTGCCGAGGATATGGGAATAGCAGTTGATGCGGTGTCGGTCAAGGCGACTACCACCGAGCGACTCGGCTTCACAGGGCGCAAAGAGGGTATCGCTGCCGAGGCGGTGGTGATGATAGCAAAAGTCGAAAAGTAGTGACTACTCGGCAGATAGCCTTCGGCCGAAAAACAAAATCACATTTCACACTAAAAAATATGAGTTCCGATAGCGATTTATCGGAACTTTTTTCGTAACTTTACAAAGTATTTTATACTTTGTAAAAACGATGCAGCCATACCACATACCAGCCCTCGCCCAAGAGTGTATCGACGGACTTGAAATCAAGCCCTCGGGTCGCTATGCCGACCTCACATTTGGCGGTGGCGGCCACTCACGACTGATACTCTCCGCTCTCGGCTCCGAGGGACGACTCTACGCCTTCGATCAGGATGCCGATGCCAAGGCAGGCATTCCCGACGACGACCGTCTGGTCTTCATTGAGAGCAACTTCAAACATCTGCGCTCGCAGCTCCGACTGAGGGGCGTGGCGACCGACCCCGCCGAGAACGGACTCGACGGAATACTTGCCGACTTGGGCGTATCGTTCCACCACTTCGACACCCCCGAGCGAGGTTTCTCGTTCCGTTTCAGTGGTGCGCTCGATATGCGTATGAACTCGCGTGCCGAGTTTTCGGCAGCCGACTTGGTCAACACCTACTCGGCAGAGAGGTTAGGCGAGATTTTGAAGCAGTATGGCGAGTTGGACACAACCTACAAAATTGCGGGTTGTATTGTGCGCGCCAGGGAGAAAGCCCCTATCACCACCACCGAGGCGTTGATTGAGGCGGTAGAGCCCTGCACCCCGAAGAAAGATGCCAATAAATTCCTCACCAAACTCTTCCAGGCCCTCCGTATCGAGGTCAACGGAGAGATGGAGGCGCTCAAAATGGCTCTCGAACAGAGCCTGAAAGTGTTGCGCCCGGGAGGAGTATTGGCAGTTATCTCCTACCACTCGCTCGAAGACCGACTTGTGAAGAACTTCTTCCGCTCGGGTAACTTCTCGGGCACTATCGAGAAGGACTTCTATGGCAGGGCCAACACTCCGTGGGAGCAGGTGACCCGCAAGGCGATAGTACCATCGGCCGAGGAGGTGGAGCGCAACCCCCGCTCACGTAGCGCCAAGCTGCGCATAGCACGCAAACTCTAAGACGACAGACGATGCAGGACGACAGAATAGACTACCAAGAGCCCACCCCCGAGGAGGCAGCAGAGGAGGCAGCAGCCGAGACCTCTGCCGACCCCAAAGCGGGAAAGAAGCGCGGCAAGCGTAAGCAGTCGCTAC
>JAFXAY010000023.1 GCA_017521965.1 Tidjanibacter sp.
ACCCACCCCCAAGCCCCCGCCTCGGCGGGGGATGTGTCCCGCAGCTTCGCCGCGGGTGAAGTAGCGGGCACGACCGTTGAGTTTAGATGGGGGTAATGGGAATGATGAGAATAATGGGAGTTATGGGAGAATCTTTAAACTCACTAAACTCCCTAAATTCCTTAAATTCTTTAAATTCACTAAACTCCCTATCATTTTACTCGCGGGTAGCAATTTTGCTACCCGCGAGTATTTAGCGGTTAAATATAGGGAGTGTTAAGGAGTGTTAGGGAACTTAGGGAGTTTAGGGAAAACCGCTTAGACTATTTTAGAAAAAATGGCTTTTCAGCAATAATCCTTTTATGTAATACTTGGTTTTTCGGGTTTAGGGGATACTCTCGAAGAGGGTACGATGAAAAAGAGAGATATGGGGCTGCCAAATTTATTTGAGCAGAACATATCTCTCTTTTTTGTCGTAGTTACTACAAAGTAACTCCTAAATCCGCAAACTAATAGTACAAAAGTTTTTGCGGAGCTTTTTACAAAAAGCGACAAAATAAACACTACTCACCGAAGAATATCTCAGCGGCTGCGGCGGCTGTTTTCTCTTCGTTATGGTCAACGTGTGGGCATATCACTTTTGTCCAGCCGAAGGTCGCTCCGAGTGAGTCGGCGAGGTGTTTGCCATAGTCGTAGAAGGTGTTGCCGCGCTCGAAGCGGTTGAGTCCTTGGCGTACTGCTTCGGGTGTCATTCGGAGTCCGTAGTTGGCTATGGTGTCGGCGTCGCCGAGCAGCAGTGTCAGGTCGCGACTCACGAAGCGTGCCTTGTCGGTGAGGTCGTCGCAGCCGAGTGTACCGTAGGGGAATGCTGCTTCGCTATCGGGAAATGTGTACCACCCCGCGTTGGCAGCTGCTGCGCGCTCCACATACGCTGAGGGGTGGAGCAGGAGCATACGGTGCACAAATTGACTGCCTGCCGAGTGGCCGAATAGGTAGTACTTCTTGGCGCGTATGTCCCAGCGCTGGCGTGCCTCGTGGAATATGGCATCTACCGCCTTGTAGAGCGACTTACCGTCGGTGCGTATGCCGCCTTCGGGAGTTTGCAAACCACCATATAGGTAGTTTGAGCCGAAGGCCTCCATCGAGAACTCGGGGGCTATTACCACTACGCCATACTTGTCGGCGTGGTCCTTCCAATAACCCACTGCCGCCCAGGGGTCGCGCCCGTTACCGTGCATTGTCACCACTACGGGCATCTTGCGCAGGTCGCCCTCGGAGGGTAGGTAGTAATATACGTTTATGGAGTCCACGTCGCACCACTCCGCTACCGAGGTGCGCCACGAGCCTTCGCCACGCTCCGTGGGAGCGGTGCACGATGCTATGGCGACAATCGTTGCCGCCATAGCCAAAAGTTTGATTTTCATAGGTGTTATCTTGTGTTATAAGTATATCTTGTTTATCTCGGCGGCCACCTTGTCGGCCTCGAAGTTGAGGCGCAGCAGCGACTCCTGAGCGTCGTAGTAGGAGCCGAGCTCGGAGAAGTACTCCACAGCCCCTATCTGGCCGCTCTCCAAGAGGCGGGTGAGCATCTGGGGATAACCGTCATCGACCATCTCGCGGAGCACCTGCTGGCTCTCGCCGATGATTGCCATCTGCTCGTAGAGTGCCTCCAAGCGGGTGCGACACTCCACCTCCACAGCACGCACCTCGGCCGAGGCTGCACGCTGCTCGGCGGCTGCACGCTTTACGGTGGCGCGCGACGAGAAGATGGGAATGGAGATACCCGATGATATGGCATTCACACGGTTGCCACCGCTACCCTGTTTGGCGGTGAAGCCTACCGAGAGTTTCGGCAACGCCATATTCTTCTCGACCTTCAACTCGGCAGTTGCTGCCTCCTCGCGACTCTTTGCCGAGAGGAGCGAGGGGTCGGAGGTGAGGTAGGTGTCGAGCATCTGCTCCATAGGCTCTACGAGTTGTGCGGTGTAGTCGGTGGGGAGTACCTGTTCACCACCCGTCATTGCACGGAGCGCGGCACCTTTATCGGCCAGCTCCATCTGGGTCATCACCACCGCCTCTCGGGCCGCTATTGCGGCGTGGCGCGCCTTGCTCAGGTCGGGCAGCGACACCTCGCCACTATTGGCCATACGGGTAAATATCTCTGCTGCACGCTCCGAGTGGTCGGCACGCTCGCGTTTGAGTTGCAGTGTGCGGTCGAGTGTAACGTACTCCATATAACCGAGTTGCGCCTCTAAGAGTATCTCGGCGCGCAGTGCACGCAGGTCGCTCTCAGCAGCCGCCACACGACCCTCGGCCACACGACCACGATTGATGTAGGCGGTGGGGAAGTCGAACTCCTGACTTACCGACAGACCCTGCTCTGTGCCACTCTCCGAGGGGACGTTCCAACCATACTCATAGCCCACGTGTGGGTCGGAGAGGTTGTTGGCGATGCGTGCCGAGTAGGCCTCCGCTGAGGCCATCTCGCCTGCCGCCTGCAAGGTGGGATTACCTGCCTCCACTGCGGCGAGGAACTGCTCCATAGTGGTCTGTGCGCTTGCCGAAATGGAGCCGACAAGTGCTGCTAATATGATAACTACTCTTCGCATAACTTATTCTCTTCTTTACGATTCAACAAAATGTACATCGAGGGGACTACAAAACCGTTGAGCAGGGTGGAGCTGATAAGTCCGCCAAGGATAACCTGCGCCATAGGGCTCTGAATCTCGTTGCCCGGCACATCGCCGCCGAGAGCCAACGGGATAAGCGCCAATGCCGATGTGAGCGAGGTCATCAGGATAGGGTTCAGACGGTCGAGTGAGCCACGGATTACGCTGTCGTATAGGCTCATACCCTTGGCACGCAACTGCTCATAGTGCGACACCAGCAGAATACCGTTGCGCACCGCAATACCGAGCAGCGAGATGAAACCGATAATCGAGGGGATGCTGACCACACCTGAGGTAAACCAAATGCTCACCACACCACCAATCATCGCCAAGGGGAGGTTGACGAGCACCATAGCCGCCAAGCGCACCTTGCGGAACTCCTGCACCAGGAGTATGAAGATGATGATGAGGGCTGCCAACGATGCCAAAACTAGGACGCGCGAGGCGTTCTGCTGGCTCTCGAACTGACCGCCATACTCCACATAGTAGTCCTCGGGCAGGGCGATGTTCTCTTCAATCTGCTCGCGGATAGCAGCCACTGCGCCACCAAGGTCGCCGCCCACTACATTGGCCGAAACAACCACCTTGCGCTTCACATTTTCGCGCGATACGCTGTTAGGACCCGAGGTGGAGGTAATCTCGGCTACCTCCGACAGAGGTACCCAGACACCGTTCATACCGCGAATAAGCAGGTTGCCGATATCCTCGGCACTCGCCTTGTCGCTACCATCGACCTTTACGGTGAGGTCGAAGGAGCGGTTACCCTCATATACCTTATCGACGTGGTCGCCCGAGAGCGATGCCTCGACAAACTCGGCGAACTCGGGCAGGGTGATACCGTGGCGTGCAAGCTGGTCGCGACGGGGTGTGATGTGCAACTCCGAGCGCTCAATCTGCTGCTCCACAATGAGGTCGGTAATGCCCTCGATGCCCGATATCTCGTTCTTTATCTGCTCGGCGAGTTGGAACATCAGGTTGAGGTCCTCGCCGAAGAGTTTTATGGCGATGTTGGCCTTAGTACCCGAGAGCATAGCATCTATTCGGTGCGAGATGGGCTGACCAATCTCGACGTTGACACCATTGAGCTTGCCAAGTCGTGCGCGCACGTCGGCCAAGAACTCGTCGCGACTACGGTCGGTGAGTGTGAAGGGTGCCTCCAACTCGCAGGCATTGACGCCCAGAGCGTGCTCGTCGAGGTGGGCACGACCTGTCTTGCGCGCCACGGTCTCGATTTCGGGAATGGAGAGGAGTATCTCCTCCACCATACGACCCGCCTTGTCGGACTCTTCGAGCGACACACCCGGCATCAACGAGGTGTTGATGGTGAGTGAGCCCTCGTTGAAGGGGGGCAGGAAGCTGCTGCCGAAGCCGGCAAAGAGTACCATAGCACCCGCAAAGAGGCCAACCATAGTGTAGATTGTAGCCCTCTTGTAGCGCAATACCCACTCTAAGGCGCGTTTGTAGATACGTTTCAGCCAGAGTGCCACGGGCGACTCCTTATCACCCTTACGGAGTGCGCGCTCCGAGGTGAGGGTGGCGCTACACATCACAGGTGTAAGGGTCATAGCCACCACCAGCGAAGCAAAGAGCGACACGATGAACGAGATACCCAGCGGGCGCAACATACGACCCTCCATACCGCTCAGGAAGAACAAGGGGGTGAAGGCGATGATGGTAATCAGCGTTGCGCTCACAATCGAGGAACGAATCTCCTTGGAGCCCTCAAATACTATATCGAGTGTGCGCTTGCGCTCGGCGACGGGCAGAGCGTGGTTTTCGCGTAGTCGTTTATAAACATTTTCTACGTCGATAATCGCATCATCGACCAACGAGCCGATAGCGATAGCCATACCGCCAAGACTCATTGTGTTGATAGTCAGGCCAAAGAGTTTCAGCACCACAATAGCCACCAGCAACGAGAGTGGCAGCGCCACAAGCGACACTGCGGTCACTCGGGCATTCATCAAGAAGAGGAAGAGGATGATAACCACAAAGATAGCACCCTCTAACAGCGCCTGCGATACGTTGTGGATAGAGTTCTCGATGAAGCGAGCCTGACGGAAAATATCGTTCTTAACCTTGATATCGGCGGGGAGCGTGCGGCTCAAATCCTCTACGGTCTGGTCGAGCAAGTCGGTGAGTTCCAGAGTGTTGGTATTGGGCTGCTTGGTCACTGTGATGAGCACCGAAGGCTCGGTCTCGACCGATGCAGTACCAATTTTGGGCTCGTGGCTGCCAATGCACACCTCGGCCACATCGCCAATGGTGATGGGAGTACCGTCGGGAGCCATCTTCACCACTCCGCGAGCAATCTCGTCGATGTTTGTGGTGGCTACCTTGCCACGGATAAGAAACTCATTACCATAGCGATAGAGCGAGCCACCGGTGGTGTTGAGGTTCATACCGCGCGATGCGGCCAGCACCTCGTGGAGCGACACATCGTAGGTCATCATCTTTCGGGGTGAGGCGATAATCTGGTACTCCTTCTCGTCGCCACCAATCACCGATACCTGTGCCACGCCACCCAACGAGAGCAGGCGCGGACGGATAGTCCAATCGGCAAGTGTGCGGAGGTCCTGCATCGAGGTCTCGCCACCTGAGGTCAGACCGATGATATAAATCTCGCCCATAATCGACGACTGAGGACCGAGCACCGGCTGTCCGACCGAGGGAGGTAACTGCTCACCCACGGTAGCCAAGCGCTCCGACACAATCTGTCGGGCGGTGTAGATATTTGTGCCCCAATCAAATTCGACCCAAACAATCGAGAAACCCATACTCGACTGGCTACGCACACGACGCACGTCGGTAGCACCATTGAGCGCGGTTTCGATGGGGAAGGTAACCAACTTTTCGACCTCCTCGGTCGCCATACCGTCGGCTTCGGTCATTACGACCACCGTCGGCGCGGTCAGGTCGGGGAAGACATCGACCTCCATACGCGCAGTAAAGAGGATGCCTGCCGCCGCCACAATTATCGACACCACCGTCACCATCAGGCGGTTGTCGAGCGAAAAACGTATGATTTTGTTAAGCATAGTTCAAGACGTTTTTAGTGGCTGTGGCTGTGAGGAATAGCACCCGAGAAGGAGGCCATCTTTACATTGACTGCGCCGCGTGTTACGACCATCTCGCCGGGATCGACACCCGCAACAATCTCTACATTCAGGCCATCGTCGTCGCCAATGCGTACCTCTCTGCGCATATAGCACTCCTCGTCGAGCTGAACATATACATAGTAGAGGCCTTGCGACTCGGTGATGGCCGAGAGAGGGAGGGTGAGTACGCCACCACGCTCAGCACCGAGCAGGGTGACCTCAGCAAATGTGCCATCGGGGAAGTTGCCTGCGGGGAACTCGAAGAGCATCTCTACCAGAGTGCTACCTGCGGCTACCGAGGTGCTGCTCTGTTTCTTCGAGCCACCCAGAGCGCTCACTGTGAACTGCTCCTCCGATACGGGAGTGGTGAAACGTGCATCGTTGATGGTGGGCAGGAGTGAGTAGTAACGCTGTGGAACGCTCACTGCCAGCTGTTTCTTGCCGCCACCCACTACGGTAGCAATGGGAGTGCCGACACCTACAAAGTCGCCCTCACTAACCGACAGGTCGGTGATATAGCCACCAATCTGTGCCGAGAGGGTAGTGCCACCCTCGCTGTTACCACGGTAGGGCTCCCACTCGGCCAGTGCGCGCTGATACTCCTGCTCGGCAGCCAACCACTCGCCCTGCGAGATAAGATGGTCGTCGTAGAGGGGTTTCAGACGGTTGCGGTCGGCCTCAGCCTTGCGAAATGCGGCCTCAGCCTTGGCTGCCTCGTTACCCGAAGAGATTGTTGCCGAGGAGATTGTGAAGAGCGACTTGCCCTTGCCGACCTGAGTGTTCTCGGTGAGGCGTGCATCGGAAAAGTGGATAATGCCGCTCACGGGAGCGGTGATAACCTGTATCTGACTGCGGGGTGCGGAGATTACACCACTGCACTTGATTGTGTTGCGGAAGAAACCTTTGGTGGCGGGCTCAACCTTGAAATCGGTCATAGCCGCCTGAGCCTTAGTAAAGACAATCTCGCCTGCTGCGTGGTCGTGGCCATCGTGGTCGTGCTCGGAATGGTCGTGACCCTCGTGGTTGTGCTCGGAGTGGTCGTGACCCTCGTGGTTGTGGGCCTCCTCAGCGTGAGCGTGGTCGTGTTCGGAGTGGTCGTGGCCCTCGTGCGAATGGTCGTGTACCTCTTCGGTGTGTTCGTGGTCGTGGGTGTGCTCTGCACTGCCCTTGCTGTGGCAACCGCTCAGATAGAGCGATGCCGAAAGAAATGCCACAATGGTAATTAGTCGCTTCATAGCAATACTCTTTTTATATTTTAAAATTTTTTAATAATTATCTTCGTTGAGATGATTTGCTCCGATTGGGTGGGAGCAGAGGGTTTGCTGTCGGAATAGCAAACACACGGGGATAATACCTCCCTATGGGTGGCTTATCTCTTTGACGGATAGAGTGTTACTCTGATTGGTTAGGCTTGCGGTGCGCGCACAGAGTGGGCACGGGTGATGAAGAGCCTTATCGGATTTTCGATGCTCTCCTGTTGTAGCAGGGTGGTGGAGTGGCCGCTATCGGGAGTGCCGATTGTGGCGGGCTCCTCAGGCTCGGCGATAGTCACACTCAGGTCGATGCAACTCTCGGTGGGTGCTTTGAGGGTGCGGAGTTCGGGCTCTGCCAACTCCAAAGTGGTTGTGCCACAGATTGTTGAGTGCTGATGTGAGTGGTCGTGACCTGCCGAGTGGCAGTCGTGATGGTCGTGGTTGAGGTGCAGATAGTTCAGACAGACCACCTCGCTATCGCCGTGATGGTGGTGGGGCATAGTGGCTACCAACTGCATCAACGAGCAGAGCAGCACCAAAGCCATAGCACCATATTTGCGAAGCTGAATCATCACATTTCCCGATTTTATCTTGGCAAATATACTCTATTTTTTAGACATTATAATAAGGTATTGCCAAAAATACCTATTTATAATTATCGAGTTCTCCATTTTTCTCCCTATTTTTTACTATCTGGCACACGTTTTGTAATACTTTTGGGTGTTCCGAGTGGCAAGATTGGGCCACCCTCCGGACCTATCGGCTCGGTAGTAACAACTGCGAAAGCTGCGAAAAATTTGGAAAAAAGAAAAAATGGTCGTATCTTGCACTCGGAATAATTAATTTATTAATCTTAAAAAGAGCTGCCTATCGAAGAATTCTACTCTAAACCAAATAGTTAGGAAGAGAGTATGAAACAAACAGTATTCCCGAGCGACAAGGAGTTGCTCGAGAGGTATCGTGCAGGCAACAGCAGTGCAATTTCAGAACTTATCGACAGACACGCAAAACGTGTCCGCGACTACATATATATGTTGGTCAAGGACCGCGATTTGGCTGACGATATCTTTCAGGAGACCTTTATCAAGGTGGTCCGCGTGATTGACGAGGGGCGTTATACCGACAATGGTAAGTTCCTCTCGTGGGTGTTGCGCATTGCCCACAATCAGGTCATCGACCACTTCCGTTCGGGTCGCCAGCAGCAGACGGTTAGCGAGAGTGCGGCGGGTTACGACCTGCTGGGTACTCGTCCTCTGTTGGAGGATAATGTTGAGGATAAGATGGTTGCATCGCAGATAGAGGCCGACGTGCGTCGTCTGGTGGAGGAGTTGCCCGAGGAGCAGCGCGAGGTGGTGAAGATGCGCTACTATGGTGGACTGAGCTTCAAGGAGATTGCCGACCAGACCGACGTGAGCATCAATACCGCGCTGGGTCGTATGCGCTATGCGCTGATCAATCTGCGCAAAATGATTAAGGATAATCAAATTATTTTGGCGTAGCAGACAATAATAGGCAAAAGGGTGGCGTTATATGAGTGTTAGCACTTAGTTCCACATAAATCCTGTTGCCTATGGGTAAATTTGACACCGCATTTGAGATTGGTGCAACCCACAACGAAGAGAACCTATTTTTGGAGCGTGTCATTGCAGAAGATGCCGAACTTCTCTACTTGGACACCTATTTGACAGAACTCTTCGGGGTGCATTAGAAATTAGAAGTTAAAAGTTTAAAATGTTAAGCCTGAGAACAATATCGAATTGTTCTCAGGCTTAACATTTTAAACAGCATTGTTCGTAAGGTAAATATCCTTTTGCCTCTAATCACCACCACGACACCTGCCTGCTCCGCAGGCAATTGCAAGCCTGACCCACCCCCAAGCCCCCGCCTCGGCGGGGGATGTGTCCCGAGGCAAAGCCTCGGGCAAAATTGCGGGCACGACCGTTGTTAATTGTAGGACAACCTATTGGGCCTATTGGGCTTATAAAAATTATATAGGCCCAATAAGCCTAATAGGCCTAATAAGCAAAAGAGAGATTAG
>JAFXAY010000005.1 GCA_017521965.1 Tidjanibacter sp.
AATTATTGGCCAAAATTTCTGAAAAAATGTTTAAAAACATTTGGATTTAAAGAATTTGTGACTACTTTTGTGATATCAAAATAATATCATTTTAGAAAACGGAAAACAAACAACAATTATTAACCTATTTTAATACTAAGAATTATGGAAAATAAGGAGTTTACTTTCAAAGGTTTTGTAATGAACGGCTTTTTGGCGCTCTTACTTTTGTTGGCTATGTATGGCTGGATTGTCTTCTCTGGCGTTAATGGTGTTGCTCTCTGGTCTATTCCTATTGTGGCTGTGGTGTCGCTCGTATGGTTGGGCGGTTATATGATGCTCGAACCCAACGAGGCACGCGCTATGCTCTTCTTCGGTAAGTACTGCGGTACTTTCTACAAAAACGGTTTCTGGTGGGTAAACCCCTTCCTCACCGCTAAGAAGGTGTCGCTCCGCGCTCGCAACCTCAATGCTGAGCCTATCAAGGTGAACGACAAGGCAGGTAACCCCATTATGATTGGTCTGGTGCTTGTATGGCGTGTTAAGGATGTCTATAAGGCCCTCTTCGAGATCGACTCGCAGACTATGGCATCGAGCAAGAGCAGCGCAGGTGTCGTATCGGCAAGTGTGGCTCGTATGAACGCCTTCGAGACCTTTGTATCGGTGCAGAGCGATGCTGCACTCCGTCAGGTGGCAGGTGGCTTCAACTACGACAACAACGATAGCAACGATGCAGAGGCTATCACTCTCCGTTCGGGTGCCGATGAGATTAATGAGTTGCTGGTTGCTAAGCTCAACGAGCGTCTGTCGATTGCAGGTATCGAGGTGACTGAGGCACGTATCAACTACTTGGCATACGCTCCCGAGATTGCAGCAGTGATGTTGCGTCGTCAGCAGGCCGATGCTATTATCTCGGCTCGTGAGAAGATTGTGGAGGGTGCTGTTTCGATGGTAAGTATGGCTCTGGACAAACTCTCGGCAGAGGAGATTGTGGAGCTTGACGAGGAGAAGAAGGCTGCAATGGTTAGCAACCTGCTGGTTGTTCTCTGCGCTGACGAGTCGGCACAACCTGTTGTGAATACCGGTACTTTGAACCATTAATAGTCCGCACCGATGGCTAACGGTAAGTTATATACTATGAGTCCTGGCAAGGCTGACCAACTTATGAGTTGGTCGGCCAGCCTGATTATGGTTGCGGTAGCAGCGTTCT
The DNA here is from genome assembly GCA_017521965.1 of Tidjanibacter sp. GTDB lineage: Bacteria > Bacteroidota > Bacteroidia > Bacteroidales > Rikenellaceae > Tidjanibacter. The sequence continues at coordinate 1,190 of JAFXAY010000005.1, forward strand.
GCTTTTTTATGGAGCCCGAGGAGTGGTTGGCGGCTGTATTGGTGGTAGTTGTGGCTATTGGCACAACCGGCTACACCTTTGCCAAGTCGCCTCAGCATATCATTGTTGATAACGAGGGTGTAGGTATCCGTCAGCGTATAGGTGGCAAGTTCTTGCCTAAGAGCGAGATAAAGAGTGTGGAGTGGTACGACAAAGATGGTAAGACTCTGCGAATGGATAAAACTACTATCCGCGTTGCCGGCAATGGTGGTATGTTTGGCTATACCGGTCGTTGGCGCAATAAGGAGATAGGTCCTTTCACTATCTATGCACGTCGTTTGACGGGTTTGGTGATTTTCGAGTTGACAGACGGTAAGAAGATAGTGGTTAGTTGCGACGAGCCACAAGCCCTGGTTGATGATGTAACATCAAGAATTGCTCCAACCAAGCAAATATAAATAACTATGGCACAAGCAAATATCTATAAATGTAAGCCCGCTGGTGAGGTGCGTGTGATGACCCCTGTTTTGATTGGCAGTATGGTTATTGCAGTTATTGTTATCGTTCACGAATCTCCACGCCTGTTTGCAGCTATCTTGGTGGCAGTTTTGGTTGTGGTGGCTATTGTGGTGTCGTACCTCTATATGCCTCGTGCTGTGGTGGTCGACGACCAGGGAGTAGGGGTAAAGCAGGCTATTAGTGGCAATTTTATCCCTATGGAGAGTATTCGTTCTGTGCGCAGAGTGAGTAAAAGAGAGGTCTTTGGCAGTGGTCTGGATATCGGTGTGGGTGGTTTGTTCTCCTATACGGGTACTGTCAAGAATAATAAGACTCTCGGCTCATTTAGCCTGTATGTTCGCAACACTGCTGAGATGGTCTTTATAGATTGCGGAGAGAGTGGGGTAGTGCTGAGTGCCGATAGTGCTGATGAATTGATTGAAGATATTCTCGCTCGCAAGAGTGGAACAACTAAATTGTAGTTATGGCAAAAGAGGAAAAGAGTAAGAGTTTTGTGCTGCGAGTAGATGCCGAGACGATGGGAGCCCTCGAAAAGTGGGCTGCCGATGAGTTTCGTAGCATCAACGGGCAGTTACAATGGATTATAAACGAGGCCCTGCGTAAAAGTGGGCGACTGAAAAAGAGTAAAACCCCTAATACTTCAAAAAATGACACTGAGTAACATTAAAATGTATCTGTTCGGATTCACTATCATTGCGTGGATTTTTGCGCGTATAGCCTCTGCGCTAGATTGGATGCCGGTATTTACCAACACACTCATTTGGGTTGTAATTGCCAGTTGGTTGATTATGGTAATTGTTAACCTGATCTTTATGCGTCCACGCAAACGCTATCAGTGGTTGATGGTATTTGGATTTGGTGCAGGTGGCGGTATGACCATTGCAACACTGATGATATGGAGCAAAGCATCTGCTTGGGAGCCTACATTAACTTGGCTCTCGGTGACAGCAGGTGTATCATTGCTACTCGGGTTTTGGATGCGCACGCTCTTTCGCAGGGAGTGCAGAGAGATTATTGCTGCAAACTATAAACGCTCTCAACAGCGCCGACGAGAGAAGGCTCTAAGTCGATAGACAACAATAGTAAAGGGCTGTTAGAACATCTAACAGCCCTTTACTATTACTCACTTACAACCTCCTCCTCAATCTCAACGGTTGGGGGAGTGTAGGTTTCGGGTGGGGTATTACGAGCTTTATTCAGACGGTCGCGAAAGCCATTGATGAAGGTGCTCACCAGACTTGCTCCGCTAAACATACTCTCAACGCTCTTGCGCAATCCGTCAAATCGCTCGGCAGTGCGCTCCACTTGGTAGTCGATGGTGAAGATGCGACTCACCTCCTCGTAGTCCTCGCGCAGGCGACGCTCACGCACCAGCAATTCGCGCTCGGTGCTCACAATCTTGCGACGCAACTCGTCAAGAGTCTTTATCGCACGGTACTCATCATTTCGTCGCATTGGTATCGCTATTTTGGTCTGTTGGAAAAAACATATTGCTAAACATAGCCACCATCGAGTTGCCAAACATAGCATCGCGGCGCAGATAGATGAGTACTGCCACCAGGCAGAGCAGAGTTCCCATAATCACCAATGCCCAAATCACTGAGCCAATCAACTGAGCAAGCAGCAGGGTTAGTGCAACGGTAAACATAATCAATCCGAGAGCCACCAGCAGTATCATCAGCACAAAGCCAATACCCTTGCTGAATAGCGTTGAGAGGCTCTCGACCATTTGGAGTTTGAAGGAGTCGATACGCAAATCGACATACTCCTTAGCATCGTCAACCAGACGACCTACTTTGGTCTGTTTCTCCATTATTATTCGTTTTTTACTTGTTTGCTATGCTTGCTCTTCGGCAGGTGCTGCGGGTGCAGGCTCTCCTGCAATGCCGGTGCGTGCCTCCTCAATGCGGCGTTTTACATCCTCTACTGCTCCACGTGCGGCATCTTTGATAATGCCTGCATCGCGACGCAAACCCTCTTTTGCCTCACCGTAGCGACGACGTGCCGAGTTATAACCCTCGTCGGCCATATCCTTGATTTGACCACGAGTCTCCTCACCCGACTGCGGAGCCATCAGCAGTGCAGCAATGCCACCTACCAACACTCCGCCAAGAAATGCTAAAACATTACTTCCTTTCATATTGTTTATGATTTAATTGTTTCTACATCTAACTGCAAAAGCAGTTCCAAACTCAGCTATTTGTCATATTTTTCTCTCAACAGCTCCACCACTTTTGGCACTCCCGTAGCGGCACGCTCCTTGATATGGCTAACCAGATTGCGAATACCCGAATGCTCAACATCGGCCGGGTCAACCAGATAAACAGGCGTATGTGGTTGAGCATAGCGCACCAACGAGGCAGCAGGATAGACCGCAAGTGAGGTACCCACCACAACCATCACATCGGCAGTAGAGGCTATCTGTGCGGCCCTCTCAAACTCAGGGACTGCCTCACCAAAGAAGACCACAAAGGGGCGCAGGTAGGAGCCATCGGGGGCCCTGTCATCGAGCCTTTGTTCCCAGCCCTCAATAGGGTAGATAGCGTCGGGATTGGCGCTGCTACGCAACTTGCGCAACTCACCGTGCAGGTGTGTCACTCGGCTGCTGCCTGCCCTCTCGTGCAGGTCGTCGATATTCTGAGTTACCACCTCCACATCGAAGTAGTTCTCCAACTCGGCAATTGCTCTATGGGCGGCATTTGGCTCTTTGCTGAGCAACTCGCGGCGACGGATATTGTAGAACTCCACCACCATAGCACGGTTGCGCACAAGTGCCTCGGGGGTGCACACATCCTCAATGCGATAGTTGGCCCAAAGTCCGTCACTGTCGCGGAAAGTGGAGATGCCGCTATCGGCACTCACACCTGCTCCTGTAAATACTACAATCTTCATCTCTATAACAATCCTGCTTCGTAAAGTATAATAATCTGCTCTATGAGCGCGTCTTCGCCGTTGGGGTCGTAGCCATCTTTTAGGTTGGCTTTGAAGAGTCGGGCAATGGTGTTCCAGAACTTGGCGGAGAACTTACTGCGGTAGTCTTCAAGCAACTGATAGGCAGTGCGATTGACCTCGCGGTCGATAAGTTTGATGAGTACCTTGCCCTGCGAGCGGGTCATACGCTCCAATACGGGAGTGTAACGCTTGATTAGTTCCTTTTCCAAGTCGTCGGTTATCTGCTCACGCTCCTTCTCGTCGGTAGTCAGTGCAAGTTGAGCGGTGAGGCTCTCGAAGTAGAACTTGGCATCTTTGGCGTAGGGATAGACCTTCTTGACGTTGTTGACCAACTTCTGGTATTGGCGCATATCCTTAGGTTTGGTGAAGACAGGAACGGTGACAATTGTCACCTCGGCCACCGTGTCGCCTGCAATAATATCGTAGCCCGTAATCCTGCCGCCACGCAGATTTTCGCGAATTACCTGCAACTGCTGAGCCGATAGTGAGGCTTGTTTGTCGGGCAGGACAAACAACAATAACATCAGTATCGGGAGCAGACGTTTCACGGTTTCTCAATAATTTGTATCTTTGTATCGATGTAAATATAACGATAATTTTAATAATATAAGTATGAATATCGGAAAAACTTACACTTCGCAAATCGTTGTTACCGCCGACAAATGTGCCTCGGCACTCGGCTCGGGCGATTTGGAGGTACTTGCAACACCCGCTATGGTGGCACTGATGGAGAATGCTGCAATGCTCTGCGTGGCGTCGGACCTCGACGAGGGGAGTACCACCGTCGGCTCGGCCATCACAACTTCGCACCTACGTCCTTCGCCTATTGGTGCAACCGTCGAGGCTACCGCTACGCTCACCGCAGTAGAGGGCCGAAAGCTGTCGTTCAAGGTTGTGGCAACCGACGAGAAAGGGGTAATCGGCGAGGGCGAACATACACGTTTTGTGGTTGACCGCGTAAAATTTATGGCAAAACTGCAATAATCTGCAAAAAAGTTGTAAATTTGTCAGACTTTTGCCTAAAAGGGCAAAGCTCAAACCAAGCATAACAGATTATTACATAATCATAAACTACACAAATAATTATGAAACAAGCAATTGCAATTTTGACAGGTGGCGGTCCTGCTCCCGGTATGAACACCGTAGTAGGTAGCGTTGCCAAAACTTTCCTTACCAAAGGTTATCGCGTAATTGGTCTGCACGAGGGTTATACCGGTCTGTTCAAGGCTGAGGCTCGTATGGAGGATATCGACTATCCTCTGGCTGACGATATCTTCAACCGTGGTGGTTCCTATTTGCAGATGAGCCGTTTCAAACCCACCGACAAAGATTTCGAGGAGAACTTCAACCTCAAATTCTTCACCGACAACAACATCAAGTTGCTCGTGACCGTAGGTGGCGATGATACCGCTTCGACTGCTAACCGTATCGCTAAGTTCTTGGAGGCTAAGAAGTATCCTATCGCCAATATCCACGTTCCCAAGACTATCGACAACGACCTTCCTCTCCCCGGTGAGACTCCTACCTTCGGTTACGAGTCGGCAAAAGAGGGTGGTGCTGTTATCGGTCGCGCAGTATATTGCGACGCTCGCACCAGCGGTAACTGGTTCGTTTTGGCTGCAATGGGTCGCTCGGCTGGTCACTTGGCATTCGGTATCGGTATGGCTTGCCACTACCCGATGATCGTTATCCCCGAGATGTTCAACAAGACCACCATCACCGTTGACAAAATTGTAAACCTGGTTATCAGCTCGATTATCAAGCGTAAACTGATGGGTATGGACTACGGTGCTGCTATCGTATCGGAGGGCGTATTCCACGAGCTCAGCGACGAGGAGATCAAGAAGACCGGTGTACACTTCACCTACGACGATCACGGTCACCCCGAGCTTGGTAAGGTTTCGAAGGCTCACGTATTCAACGATATTTTGGAGCGTCGCCTGAAAGAGATTGGTTTGAAGGTTAAATCGCGTCCCGTAGAGATTGGCTACGAGGTACGTTGCCAGACCCCCGTTGCTTATGACTTGGAGTACTGCTCGAACCTCGGTATGGGCGTTTACAAGTTGTATAGCGAGGGTAAGACCGGCTGTATGGTCTATATCGACCACGACGGTAAGGTTGGCCAGCTCTACCTGAAAGAGTTGCAGGATACTACCACCGGTAAGATTCCTCCCCGTTTGGTTGACGTTAACTCGGACAAGGTTCAGATGGTTGTCAACAACATCCTCTGCTACATCACTCCCGAGGACTACGAGGCTGCAAAGGCTTACGTTGCTAATCCCGAGGCTTACGACTTCCGCAAGATCTTGGCTTGGTAGTGAAGCCGCCTAACAAGGTGATTTCTACGTTACGCTCGCCCTCAAAATCCTCACATACGCCAAGTATGCTGCGGTTTTTCGGGCATCGCAAGCCTTGAAATCCCACTTGTTATGCAACTTCATAATAAATAGGGGCTGTTCCTTTCGGGGCAGCTCCTTTTTTTTATATAAAATAAGAGAGTGTTACAAAACAAATGCAACACTCTCTTAATTTTTCGGGGAAAGAGGTTTGAGATACTACATATCATCCTCTTCGTCGTCGGTGGGGAGTTCGTCGGCTCCCTTAATTTCATCGTCGTCGTAGTAATCTTTCTCCTCCTCTTCTTCGATTTGGCCATCGATTTTGACGTCGATTTTCACTAAATAACTTATTTCGTCGGTCTCAAAGGGGACTGCATAGAAGAAGTCACCCGAAGGTTTATCGATGCGAATCATGTGGTCGGTATAACCATAGGGGTAAAGCTTCTTCACCTCCTCCTGCAACTCGGCAGGGAGGTTCTGGTAACTAACTACCAAACGTTTCTTGTTAATGTTCGTTTTAGCCATATTGGTCACAAAATTTTGTGCAAGTATAAGCAAAAAATAGATATCAAAACTTTTAAAACATTTGTTTTTGTCTTTTTTTTGACTTATCCCGCTTTTTTATGTCAATTGGCGAAAAAATGGGGCTCGGGGTTGGGTTGGATTACTTTTTTATATATCTTTACAATGAAATTGCAGATAGTATGCACAAGGAAATTCAACAGCTCAGAGAGGCACTCAATCGCCATAATTGGCTCTACTACGTCGAGGCAGCGCCCGAGGTGAGCGACTACGAGTATGACGCAATGATGCGCCGACTTGTGGAGCTCGAAAAGGCACATCCCGAGGAGTTTGATCCCAACTCACCATCGGTGCGTGTGGGTAGCGACCTGGCTAACGAATTTCACACCGTGGCGCACCGTTATCCGATGCTCTCGCTCGGCAATACCTACTCACTCGAAGAGCTCACCGACTTCTGCGACAAGATACGCAAAGAGATTCCGGAGGTGGAGTTTGTCTGCGAGCAGAAGTTCGACGGAACTGCCATATCGCTCACCTACGAAAATGGTCGCCTGCTCCGTGCAGTGACCCGTGGCGATGGCGAGAAGGGCGACGATGTGACCGCCAATGTGCGCACTATTCGCTCGGTGCCTTTGGTGCTACGCGGGGAGGGCTATCCCGACTACTTCGAGATGCGTGGCGAGGTCTATATGCCTCACGCCTCATTCGAGAGGCTCAACGCCGAGCGCGAGGATATTGGCGAACAACCTTTTGCTAATCCGCGTAATGCTGCTGCCGGCACTCTGAAACTACAAAATTCGTCGATTGTTGCCGAGCGTGGCCTCGATTGTTTCCTCTACTATATGGAGGGCGATAATCTCCCTTTTAGTTCCCATTGGGAGAACTTGGAGGCGGCGCGCAGTTGGGGTTTCCGTATCTCTGGGCAGATGGCTCTCTGTCACAATTGGGAGGAGATAGCCGCTTATATTGAGCAGACTGCTGCCCTGCGTGAGGAGTTGCCATACGACATTGATGGCGTGGTGATTAAGGTCAATAGTTATGCCGACCGTCGCCGATTAGGCTCTACTGCCAAGGCTCCACGTTGGGCTGTGGCCTACAAGTATAAGGCTGAGCAGGCACTCACTCGCCTCCACTCTGTCGATTTCCAAGTAGGGCGCACAGGTGCTATTACTCCCGTAGCCAACCTGCAACCCGTACATCTAGCAGGTACGACCGTAAAGCGCGCATCGCTCCACAATGCCGAGCAGATAGCGCTTCTTGATGTACGACTCGGCGATATGGTCTATGTGGAGAAGGGTGGCGAGATTATCCCGAAAATTACAGGCGTAGAACTCTCGGAGCGTAGCGTGGAGAGTCAGCCTTTTGAGTATATCACCCACTGCCCTGAGTGTGGTGCGGAGTTGGTGAGGATTGAGGGCGAGGCAAAGCACTATTGCCCCAATTCGGAGGCTTGTCCTCCTCAGATTGTAGGGCGTATAGTTCACTTTATCTCGCGCAAAGCGATGAATATCGAGTCGCTTGGCGAAGAGACAGTAGAGTTGTTGGTAAGAGAGGGGCTGATAAAAGATATAGCAGACCTCTATCTACTTAAAGCCGAACAACTTATACCTCTGCCGCGACTGGGCGAAAAGAGTGCCGAGAATATCATTGAGAGCATTACCGGCTCGAAGGCTGTGCCTTTCCACAGAGTGCTCTTTGCGCTCGGTATTCGCTATGTGGGCGAAACCACAGCCAAACAACTTGCTGCACACTTCGGCTCATTGGAGGCACTCCAAAGTGCCACAATGGAGGAGTTGCTCGAAACACCAGAGGTGGGCGATAAGATTGCAGCGACCATCGTCGGTTACTTTGCCGAGGAGAAGAACAGGGTATTAGTCCAGAGGCTTGCAGAGGCAGGTTTGCAGTTCCGTGCTGAGCAGAAGAGTAGTGATAAGGGCAACCAACTATCGGGACTCGGAATTGTGATTTCGGGTACATTTGTGCGCCATAGTCGCGACGAGTTGAAGGAGCTTATCGAGCAATACGGAGGTAAAAACCTCTCATCGGTGAGCAGTAAGACCGACTATCTGTTGGCGGGCGAGAATATGGGCCCTGCCAAACTGAAAAAGGCAGAGCAGTTGGGTGTGAAGATAATCTCGGAGAGCGACTTTGAGCAGATGATATCGGCTGAGAGCACTGAGGAGAGAGTAGAGGAGCCGAAAGTGGCAGTTACGGTCGATGACGTAACCTCTACCAACGCAGGAGCTTCCGCAGAGCAAGGCTCTCTATTTTAATCGATTAGAATAATTAACACTATATAGTTATGACAACTACTATAAATCAGAAACTGACAGGTTTGGGTGTGGCGATTGTTACTCCTTTCTGCGCAGATGGTACGGTCGATTACTCCGCGCTCCGTCGCTTGATACGTTTTGTGAGTGAAGGTGGTGTGGACTACCTTGTGGTGATGGGCACCACAGGCGAAACACCGACGCTCACCCCAGAGGAGAAGCGTGAGGTGCTCAGAGTGGCCAAAGAGGAGAATGCTGGCCGACTGCCATTGGTGGTGGGTATCGGTGGCAACAATACAGCTGCTGTGGTAAAGGCCATCGCTGAGTGTGATACTGAGGGCGTTGATGCTATTCTGAGTGTCGTTCCCTACTACAATCGTCCCGCTCAGCGTGGTATTTACGAACACTATGCAGCCATTGCACGCTCTACACAATTGCCGATAATCCTCTACAATGTCCCTTCGCGCACAGGTACAAATATGCTTCCCGAAACCACTCTTGCGCTGGCTCGCGACTTCGACAACATTGTGGCGGTAAAGGAGGCTTCGGGCAATATCGAACAAATCACTCAACTGATTTCGGAGCGACCGAAAGGGTTTAACATCATCTCTGGTGACGACTCATTGGCTATTCCGGTTATAGAGGCTGGCGGCGAGGGTGTTATCTCGGTGGCTGCAAATGCCTTTCCAGAGCACTTCTCGAAGATGCTCAAAGCCTCGTTCGATGGTAATAAGGAACTTTCATACTCAATGTGGGAGCAGACACGCAGTGCGGTGAAGATGCTCTTTGCCGAGGGTAATCCTCCCGGAGTGAAGGCTGCTTTGGCTGTCAAAGGTATCGTAGAAAACAACCTGCGATTGCCTCTTGTGCCTGTGACAAATGCACTCTATCGCGAGATTGCCGAGGAAATTAAAGAGAAAGGGTTATAATTTACTTTCGAAGAGAACACAACTAAATTGTATCGCCACACGTTAGTAGTGTAGAACAATTATACACCGACTATGAAGAAGTTTTTTTTAACTCTGCTACTTTTCTTGCCGATTGTCTGCTCGGCACAGCTCAGAGTGCCCGACGAGGAGGATATCACCGCCAAAGTATTTGATAAGAATTCGCCTTATCATCTGCCCGACCTGTTGCAACGCTACTATCGCAACGACACCACTCTGACTGCCGACGACTACTTCTACCTATATTATGGTTATGCATACGCTCCGACTTACAAGCCGATGAAGGCTATCGACGCCAACGACAAGATTTTGGCAGTATTCTCGGGTGGTCAAGAGCCCGATGCTGAGGGTATGGAGCGACTTATCGACTACGCTATGGAGGCACTCGATGATGACCCATTTAGCCCGCAAAATCTGAACTATCTGGTCTATGCCTATGGTGCGCTGGGCGATACGATTAACGAGCGTATCTACTACGACAAGATGCAGGCAATACTCTCTGTAATAGATAATTCGGGTACGGGTAAGAACGTAAATTCGCCCAAACACATACTCTGGTTTTCGCACGCTACCGACCTGCTTACAAGTAAGGGCGCAGAGATTACCGACCGTCAGGTGGTGCGCCGCGATGTGGAGTATGTCTATCTGAAAGAGCGCGACGAGGATAAGCAGCGAGGCTACTACTTCAACTTCGGTCGTATCTATCGCGATGCACCCGAGCAGTCGCCCGAAAGAAAACGAAATTGGGAGTTCAACAACTTCAAAATGAAGTAACCTCCCACAACACCCCTAAATCGATATGAAAAGAGTCTATTATATTTTTCTGCTACTACTGTCGCTGTCAATAACCTGTTGCAATACTTTCGAGTTATTCGATGATGACAATATAGGCGAAACTGAGCAGAGTGCCGAGGTGGACCACACAATGATATTCTATGTGATGGGCGACAATAATATCAGTAGCTCATTGGCAGAAAACGTAAAACAGATTGCTCAGAGCGTTGATGGCGACTTTGCCGAGAACGGACAAATTGTTATCTACTACGATAGACGTGACAGTACTACACTCCTGCGACTTCGCGCCAACAACATCAAAGAGGGTAAGTGGCGAGAGCGTTTCGAGGTGCTTAAACGCTACGAGAAGCAGAATTGTGCCTCGGAGGAGGTATTGCGCACGGTGATGAACGATGTTCAGGCTCTTGCTCCGAGCAAAAGTTATGGCATTGTCTTCTCGGGTCACGGGGGAGGGTGGTTTCCCAATCACGTTTCGAGCGGTACGACCAATGACGAACAGAAGGTGGCAGCTCAGAGCATAGAGCACCCCATATCGATTGACCCCAACCACACACCACTAACTCGTTGGTATGGCTATGACAACAATTCATCGGTAGCCGAGAATTTTATGACCACCGAGATTATGGTTAGCGGGTTGTCGGTGATAGACCTGAACTATATCATCTTCGACGCCTGCTATATGTCCTCGATAGAGTTGCTCTACGCACTGCGCAACTCAGCCGACTATATTGTCGCCTCGCCTGCCGAGATTATGGCCTACGGTTTCCCTTACAGCGAGATAATACCGATGATTTTTGAGGACGGCGGCTCGTTGATTGATATCTCGGAGCAGTTTGTAGATTACTACCAGCATCGTTATGAACGTACATTTAAGTGTGGGGCTATTGCGGTGATTGATTGTAGCGAGTTGGATAACTTGGCTCTGAGTGTCAAGGCTATATATGATGCAGGAGTGGCCGATTTCGATATCAAAAAGGTGCAACCATTGGAGAGCCTCTACACCGACCACGCCTACTTCGATATGATGAGTTATATCTCACTTGCCGCTCCTTCGCCCGAACTCTTCAACGGTTTTGTAGAGGCATTTGAAAAGGCAGTGGTTTACAGTAACCATACGACAAGCATCTATGCCGAACTTGGTAGTTACCCGAAAGGGACAGGACGAGCGGGTTATGTAAGTTCGGTTTCGCCCGATGGTGTGTTGTCGCTCTGTGGATTGAACTGCTACATACCTCGCGAACATCTCCCCGTTACTAAGAGTTATTGGGAGCAGACTGAGTGGGGGAAGAGAGTATTATCCAAGTAAAATAAATAGAGCCACACTTGTTTAGTGTGGCTCTATTTATGATGTTAAGGTCTATTAGAATTCGTGAATCACAACTCCCGAGCGCAACTTAGGCTCAAACCAAGTGGTCTTGGGAGGCATAATGTTGCCTGTGTCGGCAATATCGATTAGTTGCTTCATCGATACTGGATAGAGGGCAAAAGCAACCTTCATCTCGCCACTATCGACTCTACGCGATAGCTCACCAAGGCCACGGATACCACCCACAAAATCAATACGCTTGTCAGTGCGCAGGTCCTTGATACCAAGTATCTTATCTAATACCAAGTTCGACAAAACGGTTACGTCGAGCACACCAATAGGATCGCTATCGTCGAAGCGTCCCTCGCGAGCAGTGAGCGAGTACCACTCACCTGCAAGGTACATCGAGAAATTGTGCAGCGCATTGGGTTTATAAATCTCCTTGCCCATCTTCTCTACCACAAAGTCCTCGCCAAGTGCAGCCACAAACTCCTCCTCCGAGAGGCCATTGAGGTCTTTAACAACTCGGTTGTAGTCTATGATGCGCAGTTGGTCGTCGGGGAAGATAACAGCCAGGAAGTAGCAATACTCCTCCTCGCCCGTATGGTTAGGATTGGCCGCCTTGCGCTCTGCACCAACACGAGCAGCAGCAGCGGTACGGTGGTGACCATCGGCAACATAGAGTGCAGGAATCTGCTCAAAGATGGCTGTGATGGCGGCTATATCCTCTTTCGACTCAACTTTCCAAAGGGTGTGTCCCATACCGTCCTCGGCCACAAAGTCGTATTCGGGCTCTGCCGATACTATGCGCTCGACGAGTTTATCCATCTGCTCAATAGCCGGATAGGCAAAGAATACAGGCTCGATGTTGGCACTCTGGTTACGCACGTGAATCATACGGTCCTCCTCCTTATCGGGGCGGGTGAGTTCGTGCTTTTTGATGCGACCAGCCAGATAGTCCTCAAAGTGGCAGCAAGCTACCAAACCATATTGGCGGCGACCCTCCATAGTCTGAGCATAGATGTAGTATATCTCCTCAGGGTCCTTCACCAACCAACCACGCTCTTTCCAGAGTTTGTAGTTCTCCACTGCCTTATTATAGACCTCCTCGGAGTGTTCGTCGGCAATAGGGTCGAAGTCGATTTCGGGTTTGATGATGTGGAGCAGAGAGCGCTCAGTCGCCTCGGCCTTAGCCTCGACAGAGTTCAATACATCGTAGGGACGCGATGCCACCTCGGCAGCATACTGCTTCGGAGGACGAACACCGCAGAAGGGTTTAATCTTCACCATAACTATCTCTTCTAAAACTTGTTAACTTGGAAACGGGTACAACCATCGTTCAGGTAGCCCACAATCTGTCGTGCAGCAGCAAGTGCGGCATTTATATTCGCCTCTTTGGTCTCGGCGCCCATCTTCTTGGGGGTGGCAAAAACACGATTACCAAACTGCTCAGCAAGTTGTGTCTGGCAGTCTGCGGCAATATCGGTTGCATATTTGAGGTCTGTGCGCTCGGCCAAAACCTTAGCCAAACCCTCCTCGTCGATAACCTCCTTGCGGGCGGTATTGACAATGGTAGCACCTACGGGCATCTTACTGAGCAACTCGTAGCCAATCGAGCGACGAGTGGCATCGGTGGCGGGGATATGTACCGACACATAGTCGCACGAGGAGTAGAGCTCTTCAATGGTCTGTACAGCCTCTACGCCATCGGCCTCAAATACCGCAGGGTCGGTGATGAAGGGGTCGAAAGCCTTGACCTTCATACCCATAGCCTTACCGTAGCGACCCACCAAACGACCTACATTACCGTAGGCGTGGATACCCAGACGCTTACCACTAATCTCGCTGCCTGTGCCGGGTTTGTAGCAGTTGCGAGCCATCATAATCATCAGGCCGATAGCCAATTCTGCCACAGCATTGGAGTTCTGACCGGGGGTGTTCATCACTACGATACCTCGCTCCGAGCAAGCCGCCAAATCGACATTGTCGTAGCCGGCACCCGCACGGACTACAATTTTCAGATTCTTAGCCGCAGCCACCACCTCGCTGGTCACCTTGTCGCTACGCACAATCAGTGCATGGGCGTCGGCAACTGCTTCGAGCAGTTGGCTCTTATCGGTATATTTTTCGAGCAGCACAAGGCTCATACCTGCACCCTCGACAATCTCTCTGATGCCACTCACAGCCACTGCTGCAAAGGGTTTCTCCGTGGCAACTAAAACCGTTTTCATAAAGCTCACAAAATGTTTATGCGTGCATCTTCTCAAACTCCTGCATAGTCTGCACCAAATACTCAACTGCCTCGATAGGCTGTGCGTTGTAGCAACTTGCACGGAAACCACCTACCAGACGGTGACCCTTGATGCCTACAATACCACGCTCGGTGGCAAATTTGAGGAAATCGGGGGCAAGTGCCTCATACTCAGAATTCATCACAAAGCAGATATTCATATTGGAACGGTCCTCCTTATCGACAGTGGGACGGAAGAGTTTGTTGCGCTCAATCTCCGAGTAGAGCATATCGGCCTTGTGGCAGTTGCGCTCGTAGATAGCCTGCAAACCACCCTCAGCCTTCATCCAACGCAGTGTTTCGAGCAAAACGTAGATGGGGAATACGGGAGGTGTGTTGAGCATTGAGTTATTCTCAACGTGGAGTGCAGCATTCATCATTGTAGGCAGAGGGCGAACAATTTTCTCCAACATATCGTCGCGCACAATCACAAAGGTAACACCCGCAGGTGCCAAGTTCTTCTGCGCACCACCATAGATAATTGCATATTTCGACACATCAATCGGGCAGGAGAGAATATCGGAACTCATATCGCAGATATGGGGGATAGGGGAGTCGATATCCTGCTTGTACTCAGTACCGTAGATGGTATTGTTGTGGCAAGTGTAGAGATAGTCGCAATCGGTCGGTATCTCAAAACCCTTGGGGATATAGCAGAAGTTACGGTCCTCGCTTGTGGCAATTACCTCCACCTCGCCATAATACTTAGCCTCCTTGATAGCCTTCTTAGTCCAGACACCTGTATTGATGTAGGCAGCCTTTTTGCCCAAGAAGTTGGCGGGCATATGGAAGAACTGGGTGCTTGCACCACCACCTACAAAATATATACTGTAACCATCGGGGATATTGAGCAACTCTTTGAAAAGAGCCTTTGCCTCTGCAATCACTGCCTCGAACTCGGGAGTTCGGTGCGAAATTGAGAGAATCGACAGGCCACTACCGTTGAAATCAATTATGGCCTCTGCCGCTCTCTGCAAAACCACGTCGGGAAGAATTGAGGGTCCTGCGTTGAAATTGTACTTTTTCATAAGCTATATACTATATAGTGTTATCGATAGAAAAACAAATTTACAACTATTTTGTGAGATAGCAACAATTTTACAACCAAATTTAATACCTTTGTGGTCGCAGAGAATAAAATTCTACAATTATGATAAAATCTATGACCGGCTTCGGTAAAGCCGAAGTATGTACAGAGAATATCAAGATTACTGTCGAGACCCGCTCGCTCAATGGCAAGCAGCTCGACCTGTCGGTGAAGATGCCTTCACGCTATCGTCCCTTTGAGTATGATATCCGCTCACGCGTAAACAAGGTATTGCAGCGTGGTAAGGTGGATATGTTTATCTCCTATGAGCTTATAGGTGAGCAGAATAGCGTTAATATCAATGAGCCACTCTTCAACGCCTATGCACAGCGCTTTATGGCACTGACTGCCGGTAGTGGCCTCGGTTCCAGCAGCGAAGTCTATGGCGCGATTGTAACGAGCATTATGCGTATGCCCGATGTGATTAGTCAGGACCAAGATGCGGTGGGCGAAGAGGAGCAGAAAGCCCTCTTAGAGGCTGTCGATAAGGCACTTGCAGCGCACGATGCGTTCCGTACTCAGGAGGGTGCAGTGCTGATTGCCGACCTACTTGGCAGAGTCGATAAGATTCAGGGCTACAAGCAGCAGGTTATCCCATTGGAGAAGGCACGCACGGTGACTATCAAGCAGCGTATCGTTGACCACCTCGAACAAGTAGGCGTGCAGTACGATGCCAACCGTTTGGAGCAGGAGATGATATTCTACATCGAGAAGCTCGATATCACCGAGGAGAAGGTGCGTCTTGACAAACACTGCGACTACTTCCGTGAGGTGGCTGCCGAAGAGGAGAACGTGGGTCGTAAATTGGGCTTTGTGGCTCAGGAGATGGGCCGCGAAATCAACACCCTCGGCTCGAAGGCCAACGACTCCGAAATCCAGATTTTGGTAGTCAAGATGAAGGACGAATTAGAGAAGATAAAAGAGCAGGTGCTCAACATTTTATAATTATTAATCTAACGCTTTTGTTTAGATAAAGTATTAGTTGAGATGAACGATAATAAGTTGATTATATTTTCTGCTCCTTCGGGCTCCGGAAAGACCACTATTGTACACCAATTGATGGAGCGTTTTCCGTGGTTGGAGTTCTCCGTTTCGGCCACTTCGCGTGCTCCGCGTGGAGTAGAGCAGCACGGTAAAGATTACTACTTTCTCTCTGCCGAGGAGTTCGAGGCAGCCATTGCCGAGGATAAGTTTGTGGAGTGGGAAGAGGTCTATGCCGGAACAAAATATGGCACTCTGCGCAGTGAGTTGGAGCGCATTTGGTCGAAGGGCAACACTATCCTCTTCGATGTCGATGTCAAGGGTGGTCTGCGCCTGAAATCAATCTTTGGCGACCGCGCACTTGCACTCTTTATTATGCCTCCCTCGATTGAGGAGTTGCGTCGTCGTTTGGAGGGCAGAGCGACCGACTCGCCAGAGGTTATCGATAAGCGTATTGCTAAGGCAGAGAGCGAGATAGGCCACGCCGAGCAATTTGATATGATAATCGTAAACGATGTTTTGGCCGATGCAGTTGCCGAAACCGAAAAAGCAGTTCTCGACTTCACTTCACACAAATAGATAATGGCTCGTCGTATCACACTCTATTTTGGCTCGTTTAACCCTATTCATCGCGGCCATTTGGCTGTTGCAGAGAGGGTTATCGATAATGGTTTGTGCGACGAGTTGTGGTTTATTGTCTCTCCGCACAATCCTCACAAGGTCAGCACCGACCTTGCCGAAGAGAGTCAGCGACTACTGATGGCACGTCTGGCGGTTGCCGAGAGCCACCACCCGCAACGCTTAAAGGTGAGCGATGTGGAGTTCTCACTTCCTCGCCCATCATACACAATCGACACTCTCGACCACCTCAGCAAAGAGTATCCCGAAACAGAGTTTTCGATATTGATGGGTGGCGACAATGCCGCAAAGATTGAGAGTTGGAAAGATTGGCAGCGACTCACGAATAGCTATAAGATAATTGTTTATCCTCGTCGAGGTGATGTGGTTGATGAGCGTTTTGAACTGCTCACCGATGCCCCTTTGCTCGACCTCTCTTCTACTCAAATCCGCGAGGCAGTTGCCGACCATAAGCCGATAGAGGAGTTTGTAACTCCCTCGGTGGCCTCCTACATCGAGGCTCACCCTGAGCTGTGGAGTAGGGCGGAGGTACTCAGAGCACGTGGCAAGCGTAGATTTGCGGAGAGTAATTTTGGCGGTGCTATCAACGATTTTTCGGCAGTTTGTCGTCTGACAGGAGGTGACGAAGAGGCTGAACAGATGGTAGATATGTGTCGCGAGATATTGGAATTTCGATATAAGGACATCTACAATCCTTGATTAAGTGGCAAAAAGAGGCTACATTTGCAGGGTAGCATTAGAAGATATGAACAAGAGATTAAACATTGCCTTTTTGGCAGGTGGCGACTCCTCCGAGAGAGAGGTGGCACTCGGCAGTGCAGCACAGACCATCAAGGCTTTCAAGGAGGATAAATACTCCGTCTATATGATTGATGTTCACTGCGGTAAGTGGACTTATAAGGATAACGACGGTAGGGAGTGGTACGTTGACCAGAACGACTGCACACTGACCATTGATGGCGAAAAAATCACTTTCGACTACGCCTATATAATGATACACGGTACCCCGGGTGAGGATGGTAAATTGCAGGCTCTGCTCCAAATGCAGGGCATTCCCTTCTCGACGGGTGATATGGCTTCGTCGGTCATCACCTTCGACAAGACCACCTGCAAGCTCGCTGCTTCGCGTACAGGTGTTGCTCTTGCCAAGGAGATACTGCTCGGCAAGAACGACAAGTGGTCGGCCGATGAGATTGTAGAGCAGCTTGGTTTGCCTATCTTTGTTAAGCCCAACGCCAGCGGTAGTAGCTGCGGAGTGACCAAAGTCAGCGCCAAAGAGGAGATTGCTAAGGCTATCCGCAAAGCCTTTACTGAGAGTAGCGAGGTACTTATCGAGGAGATGATTTCGGGTCGTGAGGTGGCTTGTGGAGTGCTGATTACCAAGGAGAAAGAGTATCTGTTGCCCGTTACGGAAGTAGTGTCGAAGAACGACTATTTCGACTACGAGGCCAAATATACCCCCGGTATGGCAGCCGAGATTACCCCTGCCGAATTGCCCGACGAGATTGTGGAGAAACTCCACCACTACACCCGCGCTATCTATCGTGCTTGTCGCTGTCGTGGCTTGGCTCGTGTCGATTTCATCGTAACGCCTGAGGGTGTACCCTATATGATTGAGATAAACACCGTGCCCGGTATGAGTAGTGGCAGCATTGTCCCCAAGCAGTTGCGTGCAGCAGGGCTCGAACTGAGCGATATTATTGACGAGATTATTGAAGATACACTATGACAATTCTCGAAATTGACGATAAGATAATCTCCACCGAGATACTTACCGAGTGCTTTGCGTGCGACCTCTCTGTATGCCGAGGCGACTGCTGCGTGGAGGGCAATGCAGGTGCTCCGCTGGATATTGAGGAGATTGACACGTTGGAGGAGGAGTGGGACAACTACTCACCCTATATGACCGAGGCAGGTCGCCGAGTGATTGAGAAAGAGGGCTTTATGGTGGTAGATAGCGATGGCGACTACACCACACCTCTGATTGGCGATGCCGATTGTGCTTACGCCTTTCGCGAGAACGGTGTGACCTACTGCGCTATTGAGAGAGCGTGGTTCGAGGGTAAGACCTCGTTCCGTAAGCCTATCTCCTGCCACCTCTATCCGATTCGTGTAAAGAAGTTTAGCAATGGCACAATCGGAATGGAGTATCACCGTTGGGATATATGCAACTGTGCCAGAGAGTGCGGAAAGAAAATGGGAGCGAAAATCTATCAGGCTCTGCGTGAGCCGATTATCCGTGCCTATGGTGAGAATTTTTATAACGAACTTGACAAAGCAGCCAAATTTATTGAGGGAAATGAGGAGTAGTTTGCTGAGAGTGATGATTGTGGTGTCGATGGTTATGCTGTCGGCTACCTCACTGCGTGCGCAGCGTTTGGAGGACCTGCCACGAATTGCTATGGATACGCTCTCGACGGGCAACTCTAACGCACAGGTGATAATCTACACCAACAATACGTGGGAGTTCTACTTCCCCGGGCTCGACTCGCTGATAGCCAAAAACGTCTATAACTCAAATTGGGTTACCGATCAGGTATTTGCCTATAAGGGCACTTCGGTCAACGACCTGCCCGCCTCGATGGAGCTCTCGCTGTTTAGTCGTGTGGGTGACTATAAGTGTCCCGTAGTGGGTCGTGTCACCTCGAAATATGGTATCCGTCGCGGTCGTAACCACAATGGTATTGACATTCCTTTGAAGTTGCGTGAGCCTATCTATGCTGCTTTCCCGGGTCGTGTGCGCTACTCGCGCTACAATGGTGGCGGCTATGGTAATTTGGTCATTGTACGCCACGACAACGGTTTGGAGACTTGGTATGGTCACCTCTCTAAGAGCAATGTAGAGGTGGGCGACTATGTGGTGGCCGGTAGTGTGATTGGTTTTGCGGGTAGCACAGGTCGCAGTACCGGTGTGCACCTCCACTTTGAGATTCGTTATCAGGACCTTACCTTCGACCCTGAGCGTATATTTGACTTCGAAACGGGCGATATTCGCTACCAGAATTTTGTGCTCGACAAATCATTTTTCAACATACGCTCCAATGCATCGGAACTCCTCGAAGATGGCGAAGAGGATATTGCACTGCTCGCTACCGAGGACGGAGAGGAGATAACCTCGGAGGATATTCTGGCAAATATCGAGAAGATTCAGGAGGCCGAGGCGAAGAAGTTGGAGCCTGTCTATTACACCATCAAGAGTGGCGACACACTCTCGCGCATTGCAAGTCGCAATGGCACGACCGTGAGCGAACTCTGCCGATTGAACGGTATCAGCCGCAACTCTATTATCCGAGCCGGACGACAACTGCGTATCAAGTAGAGTAGGGCAGATGAAAATAATAACGCCGCAAGAGAGGTCTTGCGGCGTTTGTTATTATTAATAGTCTCGCTCTCCAAAAATCAGTGAGCCTATTCGGACCATCGTTGAGCCACACTCAATAGCCAGCGGATAGTCGGAGGTCATACCCATCGAGAGGGTGTCGAAGTGTTTGCCAAACTGAGGGCGGAACTCGTCGAAGAGGCTCTTCAACTGGTTGAACTCGGAGCGGATAACCTCCTCGTCGTCAGTATTTGATGCAATAGTCATAAGGCCTCTGATTCTGACGTAAGGGAGCGAGGTGATGTCCTCTGTGGCAATAATCTCTCTGAGTTCCTCCTCGGCAAAACCGCTCTTGCTCTCCTCGGTGGCGAGGTGTACCTCCAACAGCACATCAATCGTGCGACCACACTTCATCGCCTCGCGGTTGATACTATCGAGCAGGCGGAGCGAATTAACCGAGTGTATCATCTCCACAAAGGGGGCAATATACTTCACCTTGTTGGTCTGCAAGTGGCCAATCATATGCCAGCGACAATCGGCGGGGAGTTGCTCACGCTTGGCGCACATCTCCTGCGGGCGGCTCTCTCCAAAAATTCTCGCGCCTGCCTCGTAGGCCTCGCGGAGCGATTCTATGGGTTGCATCTTCGACACAGCCACCAGCGTAACCCCTTCGGGGAGGGTGGAACGAAGTTCGGATATCTGACTCTGAATACTCATTTTTCGATCTTGTTACTGCAAATTTACACAAATTTTGTATATTTGTTCTCTCCGCATAGGCAATAATTGTCAAACAAAACATAACAATCAGTAAATGAAGAAATTATTAACTGTTTTCGTAGTGCTGGCCCTGATGGCTTCGCAGAAGGCCGATGCCTGCACCAACTTTATCATCACCAAGGGTGCATCGACCGATGGCTCGGTGATGGTGACCTACGCTGCCGACTCGCACCAGCTCTATGGCGCACTCTACAAGTACAACCCGCCCAAGAAGGTAAAGGCAGGTCAGATGATGCCCGTATATGAGTGGGACACAGGTCGTTTTCTGACCAATATCCCGCAGGTGGCTAAGACCTACTCGACAGTGGGCAATATGAACGAGCACCAGGTAATCATCGCCGAGACTACCTACGGTGGTCGCGAGGAATTGGTTGACGAGACCGGCTTGATGGACTATGGCTCGCTCATCTACATCACTCTGCAACGAGCAACAACCGCACGCGAGGCTATCGACATTATGATTGAGCTTGCCAACACTCACGGTTACGCATCGAGTGGCGAGAGTTTCTCGGTAGCCGACGAGAACGAGGCTTGGATTTTCGAGATTATCGGTAAGGGTACTAAGATGGTCAATGGAGTGAACGTCAACAAGGGTATCGTATGGGTGGCACGTCGTATTCCCGACGGTTACATCTCGGCTCACGCCAATCAGGCACGCATCTCGACCTTCCCGCTCAACGACCCCGAGAACTGTATCTACTCCGAGGATGTAATCTCCTTTGCACGCGAGATGGGCTACTTCAATGGTAAAGACGAGGAGTTCAGCTTCTGCAACGCCTACGCTCCGCTCGATTTCGGTGGTGCTCGTGGTTGCGAGGCTCGTGTGTGGTCCTTCTTCAACACCTTTGCAAGCGGTATGGACAAATATCTGGACTACGCTATGGGTTACAACCTCAATAACCCTATGCCTCTGTGGATTAAGCCCGACCAGAAGATTTCGCCCAAGCAGGTCTTCGACGCTATGCGCGACCACTACGAGGGTACTCCTATGGATATGACGACCGACATCGGCGCAGGTGGCAGCAAGCTGCCTTACCGTTGGCGTCCTATGGAGTTCGAGGTTGATGGCGTATCGTATGTAAATGAGCGTGCAACAGCCACTCAGCAGACCGGTTTCTGGTTTACCGCTCAGGCTCGTAACTATCTGCCCGACGCTGTGGGTGGTATTCTCTGGTTTGGTGTTGACGATGCTGGTACTTCGTGCCTCACTCCTATCTATTGTAGTGTGACCGACGTGCCCGAGTGTTTCCGCGAGGGTAATGGCCATATGACCCAGTATTCGCCCACTGCGGCATTCTGGATCTTCAACCGTGTGGCTCAGTTTGCATACCTACGCTATGACTATATCGGTGCTGAGGTGCAGAGAGTTGCCGATGAGTGGGAGAACGCCAAGCTGAAAGAGGTTCTCACCATCGACGCTCAGGCCAAGAATCTCCCCTTGAAGAAGCAGAAAGAGTTGCTCACCGACTACTCGATAAATACCGCGCAGAGTATGTTCAACCGTTGGGTTGAACTTGACCAATACCTGATGGTGAAGTATATCGACGGTAACATCAAGGTAGAGGACGAAAATGGTTTCGTGGACAACGGTTCGGGTAGGGATATTCCCGCATCGCCCGACCAACCCGGCTATTCGGAAAAGTGGAAACGCGCAGTGGCTGCCGACAATGGCGATGTGCTGCGAGTAGTAGAGTAACCAACTTGCGACTAACCACTATGAACTACGATATTATTGTTATAGGTAGCGGCCCGGGTGGATATGTGGCTGCTATCAAGGCTGCCAAGATGGGTAAAAAGACCGCTCTGGTGGAGCGTGCCGAGCTGGGTGGCGTATGCCTTAATTGGGGTTGTATTCCCACCAAGGCGATGCTCAAAAGTGCACAGGTCTATGGCTACGTGCGCTCGGCTGCCAGTTACGGAGTAGAAATTTCGGGCGAGGTGACACCCTCGTTGGAGAAGATTGTGGCTCGTAGTCGCAATGTGGCGGCCACGATGAGCAAGGGTGTGCAGTTCCTGCTCGGCAAGAGTGGGGTAGATGTGATAGCAGGTCACGGTAGGCTCACCGCTGAGCGTGGCACTGTGGAGGTACTCTCGGCCGAGGGTGAGGTGGTGCAGAGGCTCACTGCCGACCATATCATCTTGGCGACAGGTTCACGTCCCAGAGAGTTGGCCTCGCTGCCTGTCGATGGCAAGTATATCATCAACTCCCGTCAGGCACTGACGCTCGACAAGTTGCCTCAGTCGATGGTGGTTGTAGGCTCGGGTGCTATCGGTTGTGAGTTTGCCTATCTTTATGCTGCTCTGGGTGTTAAGGTGACCGTAGTGGAGTTTATGCCCAAGATGTTGCCCCTCTCCGACGACGAGGTTAGCAAGACCCTCGAACGCTCATTCCGTAAGATGAGAGCCACCGTGCTGACCTCCACATCGGTAAAGAGTGTAAGGATTGAGGATGAGAAGTGCTTGGTGGAGATTGAGGGCAAGAAGGGCACGGAGGTAATCACTGCCGATGTTGTTCTCTCGGCTGTCGGCATCAAGTCCAATATCGAAAATCTAGGCTTGGAGGCGGCAGGTGTAGAGGTTGAGCGCGATAAGGTGAAAGTCGATGAGCAGTTCCGCACCTCGGCCGACGGGGTATATGCCATTGGCGATCTGGTGGCTTCGCCCGCATTGGCTCACGTTGCCACTGCCGAGGCTCTGGCTTGCGTAGAGGCTATCTGCACAGGTGAGGCGCGCAAGGTGAACTATCAGACTATCCCGTCGTGCGTATATACCGTTCCTGAGGTGGCTATGGTAGGTATGACCGAGGAGCAGGCTGTTGCTGAGGGTCGTGAGGTGCGAATTGGTCGCTTCCCCTACACAGCATCGGGCAAGGCCACTGCCGCAGGCGACAGAGATGGCTTTGTGAAACTTATCTTCGATGCCGAGAGCGACAAACTGCTTGGTGCTCACCTGATTGGTGGCAATGTGACGGAGATGTTGGGTGAGGTGACTATCGCCAAAGAGTGGGGTATCACCCGCGAGCAGATTGCCCACACAATCCACCCACACCCCACAATGAACGAGGCTATATTAGAGGCAGCCGAAGCAGCCACAGGTGAGTCTGTTCACGTTTAGAGTCAGTATCATCATTAAATATAAGGGGTTGTCCAACGTTTTGATGGACAACCCCTTAGTTCTTATAGTTCTTATAAGTATATATTTTCGGAGTATTTTACATTACTGAGGAATAGTCCCTCGGCAGGGGCTGAGCCACTTGATAGGGAGAGGTCGCGGGCAATGATGAGCTGCTCGAACTCCTCGGGTGAAATCTTGCCACGACCTACATCGACCATAGTGCCCACCAATGCACGAATCATATTGCGCAGGAAACGGTTGGAACGAATTACGAATTCAAAGCCCTGCTCGGTGGCTCTCCATTGGGCATAGCTAACGTGGCAAATGTTGGTCGAGTTGTTGGAGTTGAGTTTGGCAAAGGTGGTGAAATCGGTGTGGCGCAGCAGTGCCTCGGCCGCTTTGTTCATAGCCTCGACAGAGAGGGGAGTGGAGTAGCGATAGTACCAAGCATTACCTAAGGTGAAAGGGTCTTTCACTGTGGTAATCAGGTAGGTATATTCGCGCTCTGTGGCATCGAAACGGGCGTGAGCATCGTCGCGCACTCGGCGCACTCGGCTGACAGCAATATCGAACGGAAGTACCGAATTGAGGTGGTAGATAAATTTCTCTTGGTCGTCAATCTCAGTGGAGCAATCGAAGTGAGCTACATAGTAGCGAGCGTGAACACCTGTGTCGGTACGTCCAGCACCAACCACCTCGACACTCTCGCGGAGCATCTTCGACAGAGCCTCCTGCAAGGTCTGCTGCACCGACGGAGCGTTGGGCTGAATCTGCCAACCATTGTAGACTGTGCCACGATAGGACAACTCTATGAAATATCTCATCACTAAAATTCGTTATTACTCAGTGCAAAGATAACTATTCGGCGCAAGATGTAAAAAAATGGGACTACTTTTTCCGCAACAACTCAAAAATCACTATCTTTGCCCAAATATGCCTAACGAATATGAAAGCAGCAATTATAGGATATGGAAAGATGGGTCACGAGATTGAGGCAGTACTCGCCGAGCGTGGCCACGAAGTTGTAAAGATAATAGATATGGACAATGCAGCCGAGATTTCGGCTGAGGGTCTGGCCGGAGTCGATGTGGCGATAGAGTTCACCACTCCCGACACTGCATTCTCGAATATCTGCGGTGCGCTCCGTGCAGGTGTACCGGTGGTGAGTGGCACAACGGGTTGGACCGACAAGATGGAGGAGGCCAAGGAGTTGTGCAGAGCAACTGATGGAACATTTTTCTACTCGTCGAATTACAGCCTCGGAGTCAATATACTCTTCAAAATCAACAAGATACTTGGTGCTATGATGAAGCCTCACTCGGACTACACGGTACGCATCGAGGAGACCCACCACATACAGAAGAAAGACGCACCGAGCGGCACAGCCAAGACCCTGGCCGACGACCTGAAAGAGGTGCTCTACGATGGTGACAACCAAAAAGAGATACACATCGACTCCTTCCGCGAGAGTGTTGTGCCCGGTGTGCACGATGTAATCTGGGAGTCGGCAGACGACACACTCACTCTCCACCACAGCCTCCACTCGCGCCGAGCATTGGCTGTTGGTGCGGTAATTGCTGCCGAGTATGCAGCTACCCACAAGGGTGTGCTTACAATGGATAACCTGCTGAATTTGTAATAGTTAGCAAAACGAGATATGAAACTTCTGAAAAACCGTTGGTTTAAGTTTTCGGTCGTTGCCATCATCTACACCCTTTGGTTTGTGGTGTGGAGTCGCAACTTATGGATGTTGTTGGGTCTGCCCATCATCTTCGACCTCTACATCACCAAACTGCTCAATCGCCTCTTCTGGGAGCCCTACAAAAAGCAGAAGGATAAGAGCAAAGGCTTCCGCGAGTTGATGGGGTGGGTGGAGGCTATCATCTTTGCGGTGGTGGTCGCTACGGTCATCAATACCTACATCTTCCAGATGTACAAAATCCCCACTCCCTCGATGGAGAAGAGTCTGCTGGTGGGTGACTATCTCTGTGTGAGCAAGATAGCCTATGGCCCTCGTATGGCCAATACGCCGCTTTCGTTCCCTCTGGTGCACAATACGATGCCTTTCTCGCCCGCAGGCAAAAAGTCCTTCTCCGAGGCTATCAGTCGCCCCTACAAGCGTCTGGCAGGTCTGGGTGGAGTGGAGCGAGGCGATATTGTGGTCTTCAACTTCCCCGCAGGCGATACGGTGATGCTCGAAAATCAGGCTGCCACCTACTACGACTATCTGCGTGACTATCAGCAGATGTATGGCGTAGAGCAGGGACGACAGAAACTCGCTCAGCACTACACAATCATCTCGCGCCCTGTCGATAAGCGCGAACACTACGTTAAGCGTGCGGTAGGTATGCCTGGTGACTCGTTGGAGATTCGTCACTCGCAGCTCTACATCAACGGTCGTATGGCAGAGCCTATCGAGGGTCGTCAGTATCTCTATTTTGTGACTATAAATGGTACTCCCATCAGTAATCAGGCATTCGAGAAGATGGGCCTGTCGAAAGATGATATACTCTTCGACAGAGAGAACCAGCGCTATCAGTTACCACTGACTGACAAGAACTTACGCACAGTACAAGGTATGAGCAATGTGGTGTCGGTGGAGAAGTACGAATCGACTCAGCCTATGCATTACATCTTCCCCAACGAGGGCAACTTCGGTTGGACTGAGGACAACTTCGGTCCGCTCTGGATACCTCGCAAGGGCGCAACCGTGGCACTTACCCCCGAAAATCTCCCGCTCTATCGCCGAATTATCGACGTATATGAGGGCAATGACCTCGAAGAGCGTAATGGTCAAATCTACATAAATGGTAGAGCTGCAATAAGTTACACCTTTAAGATGGACTACTACTTTATGATGGGTGACAATCGCCACAACTCGGCCGATTCGCGCTTCTGGGGCTTTGTTCCCGAGGACCACATTGTAGGTCGTCCCTCGTTTGTATGGCTCTCGGTGGACAAGGACAAGAAGTTCCCGAAGAATATCCGTTGGGACCATATGTTCCGCTCACTCAAAGAGTAATCTGTAAAGACACAACGCGTGGATAATCAGAAAGATACATACCTAACCATCGCTGCACCTGTCGAGACAATCTACAAGGAGAAGAGCAGCAAGTTCCTCACTTACGCTTGGCACGTGACTGATGCTGAGCAGGTTAGGGAGTTGCTCGACGGACTGCGTAAGCGCTACTACGACGCTACCCACCACTGCTACGCCTACCGCATAGGCTACCGTGGTGAGCAGTTCCGCGCCAACGACGACGGTGAGCCATCGGGCACAGCAGGCAAACCCATATTGGGGCAGTTGCTGTCGCGCGATGTTACTGATTGTCTGGTGGTTGTGGTGCGCTACTTTGGTGGCACCAAATTGGGTGTGTCGGGACTTATCGACGCCTACAAGACCTCCACAGCAATGGTACTCGACGAGGCCGAGATTGTGGAACGCACCATCGACCGCGAGATAACCATCACCTTCCCTTACGCCTCGATTGGCGAGGTGATGAAGATTATCAAGGAGGAGAAGCCCAAGGTGAGGGAGCAGATTTTCGACAACACCTGCCGCATAGAGTTATCGGTACGATTGAGCCGCGAGGCATCGCTGCTGGGCAAGGTGAAAGATGTCTCGGGAGTGAGTATCATTATCAACAACCCTGACGAGTAGCGCGTGGCGATGAAAGAGAAGAAAGAGTATATCCGCATCAAGGGAGCGAGGGTACACAATCTGAAAAACATATCGCTCGACATACCGCACAACTCCTTGGTAGTCATCACCGGACTCTCCGGGTCGGGTAAATCGACTCTGGCGTTCGACACCATCTTTGCTGAGGGTCAGCGACGTTATGTGGAGAGCCTGAGTGCCTATGCACGTCAGTTCTTGGGTCGTATCGACAAGCCCGATGTTGATGATATCAGCGGTATTGCTCCCGCTATTGCTATCGAGCAGAAGGTCACTTCGCGCAATGCTCGCTCCACGGTTGGTACCTCGACAGAGATTTACGACTACCTCAAACTACTCTTCTCGCGCATTGGCCGCACCTACTCGCCCATATCGGGCAGGGAGGTGAAGTGCTACC
Organism: Tidjanibacter sp.; assembly: GCA_017521965.1. GTDB lineage: Bacteria > Bacteroidota > Bacteroidia > Bacteroidales > Rikenellaceae > Tidjanibacter. The sequence goes on from JAFXAY010000005.1 coordinate 29,099, forward strand.
GCACCGAGGAGATATGCAGCGAGATTGACCGCCTCGGCTATGGGGCGAAGGTGATGATTGGCGCACCGGTAGTTGTGGGTAGTGGTCAATCGCTTATTGAGCGACTAACGCTGATGCTCAAAGATGGTGTGCAACGTATCTATATAGGTGGACTCACCAACTTCATAGAGGATGTAATCCCCTTTGCCGACACTCTCTCGGCGGAGGATATGACCGCCATCATAGACCGCTTAGTGGTTGACGACCAGAGCGATACACAGAGTCGTATGCGTAGCTCAGTGGAGCGTGCCATAGGCGAGGGCGATGGTACTTGCAGGATAGTGGTGATGGGCGACGGAGGCGACAAGGTTGTCGAGTACTCCACCCGTTTCGAGATGGACGGTATGGAGTTCACACCTCCCACCGAGCACCTCTTCTCCTTCAATAACCCGATTGGTGCCTGCCCCGAGTGTGAGGGCTACGGTAGGGTAGTGGGTATTGACGAGGATTTGGTTGTGCCCGACAAGTGCAAGAGTATCTACGAGGGGGCCATTGCCTGTTGGCGTGGCGAAACGATGAGCTGGTGGAAAGAGCAACTCATCAACTCCTCACACCGTTTCGGATTTCCTATCCACACCCCATATCACGACCTCTCGCAAGCACTAAAGCGACTGCTATGGACTGGTAATGAGTATTTTGACGGATTGGACACCTTCTTCAAACATCTGGAAAAGGAGCGTTACAAGATACAATACAGAGTGCTGCTTTCGCGCTTTACGGGCAAGACCATCTGCCCCAAGTGTGGCGGTGCACGACTGCGACCCGAGGCGTTGTGTGTGAAGGTCGGCGGGAAGAACATTGCCGAGCTTGTCACAATGCCTGTCGATGAGCTGATAGCCTTTTTCGATGGTGTGACCCTCGACCGCTACGACTCCGAAGCATCGCGCAGAATACTTGCCGAGGTGCGCAGCAGGCTCAAATATCTGGCCGATGTGGGGCTTGGCTACCTCACTCTGGACCGTCTGTCGGCCACCTTGTCGGGTGGTGAGAGTCAGCGCATTAACCTCGCAACATCGCTCGGAAGTACACTCACGGGCTCACTCTACATACTCGACGAGCCGAGCATCGGTCTACATCCACGCGACACCCACCGACTGATTAAGGTGCTCCGAGAGTTGCGCGATTTGGGCAACACGGTGATTGTCGTGGAGCACGAGGAGGAGGTGATTAGGGCTGCCGACTACATTGTCGATGTTGGTCCTAAGGCGGGTAACTTCGGCGGTGAGATTGTCTTTGCGGGTGCTCCCGAGGCGTTGCTCACTACCGAGGGTAGCCTCACTGCCGACTATCTCTGCTCGCGTCGCACAATTGCGCCACCCAAGAGTCCGAGAGGGTGGAGCAGCTATGTGGAGGTGCGTGGAGCCAGAGAGAACAACCTCAGAGGTATCAACGTGCGCTTCCCGTTGGGCGTAATGACCTGTGTGACAGGTGTTAGCGGCTCGGGTAAGTCGTCGTTGGTAAACTCGATACTCTATCCTGCACTGAAACGTACAATAGACGAAACGGGGCTCAAACCCGGTGACTATGAGTCGCTTGGGGGCGATGTGTCGCTCGTTAAGCGTGTGGAGATGATAGACCAAAACCCGATTGGCAAATCGCTGCGTTCCAATCCCGCGACCTACACCAAGGCCTACAACGAGATTCGCAAACTCTTTGCCTCGCAGCCCTACGCACAGCACAACGGACTCACTCAGGGTCACTTCTCGTTCAACTCGGCTGGTGGCCGATGCGAAGAGTGTGCAGGTGAGGGAGTTATCAAGGTGGAGATGCAGTTTATGGCCGATGTGGTACTCACCTGTGAGCACTGCGGCGGCAAACGATTTAAGGAGGAGGTATTGGAGGTGCGCTACCGTGGGAAGAACATCTACGAAGTGTTGGAGATGACGGTTGACGAGGCTGTCGAGTTCTTCGCTCAGGATGGTGCGCTGGTCAATCGCAACATTGTCGAGATACTCTCCACTCTCCAACGCATCGGATTGGGTTATATCAAGTTAGGGCAATCCACCTCTACTCTTTCGGGAGGTGAGATACAACGCATAAAACTCGCATCGTTTCTGCTCAAAGAGGGGCGTGCGGAGAGCACAATGTTCATCTTCGACGAGCCGACAACGGGTCTGCATATGCACGATATTGAGAAGTTGCTCCGCGCTTTCGATGCACTTATCGAGAAGGGACACACGATTGTCGTGGTGGAGCACAACCTCGATGTTATCAAGTGTGCCGATTGGCTCATCGACCTCGGCCCGGAGGCGGGCGATGGTGGTGGCGAGTTGGTCTATGAGGGAACACCGATGGGCGCAACCGAGTGTGAGCAGAGTTATACAGGTAAATTCCTGAAAGATAGATTGAAAGCGGGAAAGAAGTAGCAAGAAATATGTCGGGAGAATTTTTCACATACACCCTGCCAAATGGCGTGCGCTGCATACTCAAACGCACCTCTTCGCCTGTTGTCCACTGCGCAATGACAATCAACACCGGCACTCGCGACGAGCTACGAGGAGAGTTCGGCATTGCCCATATGGTGGAGCACAATATATTTAAAGGTACGACCCACCGCAGAGCACACCACATCAATTGCCGATTGGAGAATTTGGGTGGCGAACTCAATGCCTATACCGCTAAGGAAGAGACGGTTATCTATGCCACCAGCCTCAAACGCGACTTTGCAAAGGCTGTTGAACTGTTGGTCGATGTCATCTTCCACTCCACCTTCCCCGAGCACGAAGTGGAGATGGAGAAAGAGGTGATTTTCGACGAGATAAACCTCTACAAAGATACCCCTGCCGAGCGCATATTCGACGATTGGGAGGACCTACTATTCGAGGGCTCCGAGCTGGGACACAACATATTAGGCAGCAAGGCCACACTGCGCCGACTGCACAGCAGCCACCTAACAGAGTTTGTGCGCCGCACCTACAACACCGACCAGATGGTATTCTCGGTGACGGGCAACATCGGCGAGGCTCAGTTTGTGCGCACCATAGACCGCTACTTAGCTGCCGAGCCTGCCAACCTGCGTGGTTTTGTGCGCTCCGCACCTGCTCCCATCGAGCAGTTCCACACCACTCGCCAGCGTGGCACCCATCAGGCCCACTGCATCATCGGTGGACGAGGCTACGACCTCCACTCTGAGCGTCGTCTGCCCCTTGTGCTGCTCACCAACATTGTGGGTGGTCCATCGGCTAACTCGCTGCTAAACGTGCTCTTACGCGAGAAAAATGCCCTCTCCTATGCTGTCGAAGCGGCCTACACGCCGATGAGCGACTGCGGCAACTTCACTATCTATTTCAGCTCCGACAAGGAGCGCACCGAGCGCTGCCACGAGTTGGTGATGAGGCAACTCACCGACCTCTGCGAAAAACCCCTCTCGCCTCGTAGGTTGCAGACCGCCAAGCGTCAATTCTTGGGGCAGTTCACCGTATCGGGCGAAAATGCCGAGGGCTATATGCTCGGCGTGGGCAAGAGCTACCTGTCGTTTGGCACTGTGGATAGCCAGCAGGAGATTTTCGACAGGGTTAACTCACTTAGTGCTATGGAGTTAGTAGATGTAGCTACCGACACATTCAAAAACCTTTCGACACTGATTTACCGATAACGATATGACCGAACTCGAACGATATATCAACTCCCACTCCTCGCCCGAGGCTGAACTCTTGGCCGAGTTGGAGCGCGAAACAAACCTCCGTATCACCCAGCCACAGATGCTCTCAGGCCATATTCAGGGGCGTTTCTTAAAGCTCCTTGTGCAGATGCTGCGCCCGCAGCGCATACTCGAAATTGGGACCTATACGGGCTACTCGGCACTCTGTATGGCCGAGGGGCTGAACGATGGGGGAGTGGTCGATACCATCGAGATTGAGGAGGAGATAGAGGAGTTTGCGGCCTCGTTCTTCGAGCGCTCGCCCTATGGGGACAAAATCCACCAACATATTGGCTCGGCTATTGATGTAATCCCCACATTGCAAGGTACTTACGACCTTATATTTATCGATGGCGACAAACGCCAATACCCCGACTACTACCGCCTGCTGATGGGCGACGAGGGGGCTGAGCCTAAGGTGCATAGTGGCTCTTACCTGCTGGCTGACAATATATTGTGGTATGGCAAGGTGGTCGAGGAGGTACATAGCGGCGACCGCCACACCCAAGGCATACTCTCTTTCAACGATATGGTCGCCCACGACCCGCGCGTGGAAAATGTGATTATCCCCCTGCGCGACGGACTAAACCTAATCAGAGTAAAGTAGCGCATCGTTCAGCGTTCAGCGTTCAAAATAAGTTAGAGAGTGTTAGGGAGATTAGGGAATTTAGGGAGCTTAGAGAATTATGGGATATTTTTTTCTCCCATAATTCCCATCACTCCTATTACTCCTATTACTCCTATTACTCCTATTACATTAGGCTTATTGGGCCTATAATCATAAGCCCAATAGGCCCGATAGGCCCAATAGGTTTTATCAAGTATTCCCTTTTATCACCAACGGTCGTGCCCGCTACTTACGAAACCCACAAACGGTTGTGCCCGCTATTATGCCCGAGGCTTTTAGCCGAGGGAGCAAGTCCCCCTCTAAGGAGGGGGATTTAGGGGGTTGGTAAACGCTTATGGA
>JAFXAY010000024.1 GCA_017521965.1 Tidjanibacter sp.
GGGAGCGTTAGGGAGCGTTAGGGAGATTAGGGAATAATGGGAGTTATGGGAATAATGGGAGAATCATTAAACTCACTAAACTCCTTAAACTCACTAAACTCCCTAACTTCCCTTTTGCTTATTGGGCTTATTAGGCTTATTGGGCCTATAATAGTAAGCCCAATAGGCCCGATAGGCCCAATAGGATTTTCCTATATAAAACTGAGAGCAGTTCGATACTGCTCTCAGTTTTAATCCATTTTGAACTTTGAATTTTGAATTTTGCATTTAAAAAGTCATATGATTGAGGAAATTTTGGGCTTCGTGCAGCGAGGCTGCCCGCAGCATACTAAGCGTATGTGAGGAGCAGCCTCGCAAGGGAAGTGCAAAATTTACCAATCAGATGGCTTTTTTACTTCCAGAGGTTGGGAAGTAAACGGTAGTAGAGCAAATGACGCCATGTCATAAAGTCGTGTGCCGAGAAGCCGCCGATGTAGTAGTCGTGCTCAATTTTATTCTCTTCGAGTTGTTTGTGGAGCAGTGTGTGGCGTGCGTTGTCGTTGGTCTCATAGACACCTGCGCCGATGAGTACATAGTCGAATTTAGCCTTTTTGAGGGCCTTTTTGTCGCGACCCATAGCGATGTCGTCGGTGCCGAATGCGCGCTCGTCAGCCTCGGTCAGTGCAGCGCTCAGGATGCCCAGCGAGCCGAAGACCTTGGGGTTGCGGAAGCCGATGTACTGTGTGTGGCGACCACCCATCGAGAGGCCTGCAAGTGCACGACCATCGCGCTTCTTGATGGTGCTGTAATTCTCGTCCATCCAGGGGATTACCACTTCGAGGTACTCGCGCTCCATCATCTTGAAGGAGAGCTCGCTGTGGTTGGGTGTGGAGCGGTGTACAATCTGGTTGTTGACCATTGCCACGATTGTGGGCTCAATCTTACCCTCGGCAATCATATTGTCCATAATCCAGTTCACCTGACCATATTTGTACCACGAGTCAACAGCCTCGCCCGAGCCGCCCATCAGGTAGAGCACGGGGTATTTCTTCTTGGGGTTGTACTGGGGAGGAGTGTAAACCACAATCGAGCGAAGACCCTCAGTTACAGGCGAGTAGTAGTAACTTGTTGTCACCGAACCGTGAGGAATCTCGGGGTTGGGATCATAGTATGCGGGCTTGTCGTTGTGTACGTAGAGCATACTCGACGCGGGCATTGTACCGTGGTTGTGGAGAGTGTTGGCGGGATCGACAACGCTCACACCGTCGATGTTGAAGGTGTAGGTATAGACATCGGGGGTGAACGGACCTGCAGTCACGCTCCATACGCCCTTCTCGTCCTTTGTCATCTCGGCGTTGCGCTGGTTCATACCACCGGTAAACATCGAGCCGCTAACGATAACGCGCTGAGCGTTAGGTGCGTAGAGGCGGAAGGTTACGGTGTGGTCGTCGTGAACCTCAGGCGACATTACGCGAGCACCCATAGGGTTCAGACCCTCGGTGTTTGCTTGGGGGTTGTGGGTTTCGTTTACCCACGACTGCTGTGCCGACAGGGAGATGGTAGCCATCACTGCACAGGCAGCAATAATTAAGCGTTTCATAATAGTGTAGTTTTTAATTGTTAATGGTTTATTGTGTTGTTATTCAACTTTTTCTGTTGGTATCTTCTCCTCAGGTTTCTTCTCCTCGGCAGGGGCGTTGCCTATCCCTTTTTTATTATAGGTATTCATCGTGCGGTTTACCCCTTCGGTGGAGAACATACGGATTAGGCTTATGAGCTCCTCAACCACGGGGACAAGTGCCTCGCGCTCCTCGGTGGTGAAGCGGCTGAGCACGAAATCGACCTGCATACCGCGCGGAAAGTCGTTGCCGATGCCCACGCGCAGACGTGCATAGCGATTTGTGCCGAGCATCTCGTCGATGTTGCGCAGCCCGTTGTGGCCACCGTGACTACCCTGCGCACGCAGACGGAAAGCACCGATGGGCAGTGCCAGGTCATCGACCACTACCAGGAGGTTCTCGACGGGGATATTCTCCTTTTGCAGCCAATAGCGCACCGCCTTACCGCTCAGGTTCATATAGGTGGATGGTTTGAGTAGCAGCAGCGTACGCCCACGCCAACGCACCTCGGTCACCGCACCGTAACGGTCGGAGGCGAACTCCACGCCCGCTTTGAGTGCCATAGCATCGACCACGTTGAAGCCCATATTGTGGCGGGTATTCACATACTCCGCACCTATATTTCCAAGTCCTACGATTAGGTATTTCATCTTTCGAGTCTAACTGTTGGGCGGTAAAATCTGCCACTTACCACCCCAAATATACAAATTTGATATAACAAAATTACCTTTTTTTATTGTTTTCCCAAATTTCTTTCATCTTCGCACCACAAAATTATAGCGACAAATTAGCGGGAATTAATCGAAAATAGTATAACTTTGGCATAGACAAGAGGTCGCAATAACTTAAAACTTACCTAAATATGAGATTTTTCTACACATTTTTGGCTCTAATGCTTGGGGCGTTATCGGTTAAGGCTCAGACCTTTACCGAGTGGCAAGACCCTTCGGTCAACCAGATTAACCGACTGCCGATGCACGCCTCGTTCAAATTGTTTACCGACGCCGAGAGCGCAAGCGGTGCCTACGACGACTCCGCATATCCGTGGCGACTCTCGCTCAACGGTAGTTGGCAGTTCCACTGGGTGGAGAGTGCCGACCAGCGCCCCGCCGACTTCTACACCACCAAGTACGACGACTCGGAGTGGGACAAGATGGAGGTCCCCGCAATGTGGGAGCTCAATGGCTATGGCGACCCCGTCTATGTAAACATCGGCTATGCGTGGCGCGGCCACTTCAAGAACGACCCACCCAACGTGCCCACCGAGCAAAACCACGTCGGCTCCTACCGCCGCACGGTCTCTGTGCCCGCCGAGTGGAAGGGTCGCGATGTGGTGCTCAACATCGGCGCAGCCTCCTCCAATATCTACGTCTGGGTCAATGGTCGCTTTGTGGGCTACTCCGAGGATAGCCACCTCGGCGCGCAGTTCGACGTGACCAAGCATATCAATCCCGGCAAGGAGAACCTTATCGCCTTCCAGATATTCCGCTGGTGCGATGGCAGCTACCTCGAAGACCAAGACAAGTGGCGTCTGAGTGGCATATCGCGCGATGTGGAACTCATTGCACGTCCCCGCGCAAGGCTTACCGATATGACCATAACCCCCTCGCTCTCCGATGACTACACCGAAGGCTCGTTGGAGGTGGCAATGGAGTTCACCCCCTCGGTAAAACGTGCTGAGGTGGTGCTCTACGACCCCGCAGGCACCGAGATTTCGCGCGCCTCGGCCGACCCGACAGACGGAAAATTGCGCTTCAACTTCGAGGAGGGCAAGGTGCAAAAGTGGACTGCCGAGACTCCCGCGCTCTACAAGGTTATTGTGGAAGTCAAAGATAACAAGGGCGTTACCGAAGCCTACGCGCAGCGCACGGGCTTCCGCACCTCCGAGATTAAGGGCGGGCAGTTGTTGGTCAACGGTCAGCCCATACTCATCAAGGGTGCCAATCGTCACGAACTCGACCCTGTGACGGGTTATGTGATGAGTCGTGAGCGTATGATTCAGGATATCACACTGATGAAGCAATTCAACCTCAACGCTGTGCGCACCAGCCACTACCCCAACCAACCCGAGTGGTACGACCTCTGCGACGAGTATGGCTTATACGTTGTAGATGAGGCAAATGTGGAGTCGCACGGTATAGGCTACGGGCCTGCCACACTCGCCAAGAACGCTGCCTACGCCCAGGCACACTTGGAGCGCAACAGTCGTATGGTGGAGCGCGACAAGAACCACGCCTCAATCATCATTTGGAGTATGGGCAACGAGGCCGGTATGGGCCCCAACTTCGAGGAGTGCTACCGCTGGATACGCGAGAAAGACCCCTCGCGCCCCATCCACTACGAGCAGGCGCAAGGCACTGACTTTACGGATATTATGTGCCCGATGTACGCCACCTACGACTGGTGCGTGCGCTACTTGGAGGGCAACCCCACAAAGCCACTTATCCAGTGCGAATATGCCCACGCAATGGGCAACTCGCTCGGTGGATTGAAGGAGTATTGGGACTTGGTACGCCGCTATCCGCAGTATCAGGGCGGCTTTATCTGGGACTTCGTAGATCAGGGTCTGGCATACTACGAGGCTGACGGTAAGGTGTCGTTCCACTACGGTGGCGACTTCAACGACTACGACCCCACCGACAACTCCTTCAACAACAACGGTTTCATAGCCGCCGACCGCACCCCGCAGGCGCAGGCGTGGGAGGTGAAACGTCAGTACCAATCCATCTGGACCTCGCCTGTTGATTTGTTATCGGGCAAGGTGGAGGTTTACAACGAACTCTTCTTCACCGACCTCTCCAACTACCAGATGGAGTGGGAGTTATGGCAAGATGGAGTAGTCACCAAGTCGGGCGTAATAGCCACCCTCGACGTAGCACCCCAGCAGCGCAAGGCATTCGACCTCGGCTACTCGGCAAAGGATATTCGTAGCGATGCGCGCGAGGTGTTGCTCAACGTGCGTTACAAACTCACTGAGGCTGAGCCTCTGCTCTCGGCCGGCCACATAGCGGCAGAGCAGCAACTCTCACTGCGTGAGTACGATACAGCGGAGGAATATGGACTGAGCAAGAGTCACCGAGAGGTGGTTGCCTTTGGCTCAGACGACAATTTGAAGGTTATAAATGGCTACGACTGGCAGATCATCTTCGGCGCCGACGGTTTCATCAACACCTACACCGTGGGCGGTCGTCAGATGATAAGCGACGAGTCGGCACTCCGCCCCAACTTCTGGCGCGCACCCACCGAGAACGACATAGGTGCCTACCTCCACATGCGTTATGCCGCGTGGCGCAACCCCGAGATGCTCCTCACCTCATTTGACTCGACGACCGAGCGTGGCAATATGGTGGTAGTCGCAGAGTATGATATGCCGAGCGTAAAGGCCACTCTTACAATGCGCTACACCATAAATGGTGAGGGTGCTATGCGTGTCGAGCAGTCGATGAAGGTTGACCCCGAGGCCAAGACATCGGGGATGTTCCGCTACGGTATGCGCCTCGCACTCCCCGCAGGATATAACACCATAGAGTACTACGGTCGCGGCGAGGAGGAGAGTTACTCCGACCGCCACAGCAGCGCCGACATCGGCATATACCGCAGCACAGTGGCCGAGCAGTACAACGAGCGCTACGTACGCCCGCAGGAGTCGGGAACACACAGCGACCTGCGCTACTGGAAACTGACCGACACCGCAGGTCGTGGCGTGAAAATCACGTCAATAAAGCCCTTCTCGGCATCGGCACTCCCCTACTCACAAGAGGCGATGGACGTAACCGTAGGACCCGCACAACGCCACTCCGGCGACCTAAAACCCGACGGTAACACCTACCTCAACTTCGACCTCGTACAACAAGGCCTCGGCTGCATAAACTCCTGGGGAGCACAACCCCTGCCCGAATACCGCATACCCTTCGCAGACTATACCTTCGACTTTATAATCGAACCGTTGAGATAGTTTTTATTAGGGTCGCTTTTTGTAAAAAGCTCCGCAAAAACTTTTGTACTATTTAGTTTGCGGGTTTAGGGATAACCACTTCGTGGTTAATACGATACTAAAAATATATAGGCGTGTTCAAGTAAACTTGACACGCCTATATATTTTCATTATCGCACCATCTTCGATGGCGTTCCCCTAAACCCGAGAAACCAAGTATTACAGAAAGAGTTATTGTTGAGAAGCAATTATTACTCAAAGTAATTAGGGAATTTAGGGAGTTTAGTGAATTTAAGGAGTTTAAAGATTCTCCCATTATTCTCATTATTCTCATTATTCTCATCATTCCCATTATTCCCTAAGTTCCCTAACACTCCCTAACCTCCCTAAAAAAGCCATCTGATTGAGGAAATTTTGGGCTTCGTGCAGCGAGGCTGCCCGCGCAATACTAAGCGTATGTGAGGAGCAGCCTCGCAAGGGAAGTGCAAAATTTACCAATCAGATGGCTTTTTTCCTACTCGTTCCATAGGTCAGGAATCGCCTCGTGCCCACGAGCACGTTTGGGCTGCTGAGCGTAGGGCTCGCGCAGGCCGGCGTGTACCTCGTAGAGCACCTTAGCGGTCTCGACCATTGCGTCAACCTGCTCCTTGTAGGGGCGGTCGGTAACGTCGAGCAGACCGCAGGCGTAGTTCTCGCCATCGTTGTTACGACCCGAGATATCCTGGTCGGACCACTTGAAGTAGGCGGTACCGATAAGTGCGGGGTGCGAATAGCCCTGCTCGGTATAGTAGCGGTAAGCCACACCGCGCTCCTCCTGCGAGTCAACCTGCCAGAGCGACTGAGCCAGACCGCGGTCAACGGTACCGAAGTGGTACTCACCGATAATCACGGGGAGGTTAGCCACATTGAGGGCTACGTCGAGCATCTCGGGGTCGGGTTTGAGGTCGTAGCAGTTGATACTCAGCACGTCGAATGCCTCAGCGCAGATTTTCAGCACGCGAGGATCAACCACTTTGAGGTTACCGAAGCGGTAGCCGAGGTTCAGGTGGTTGGGGTCGTGTTTCTTCTGAGCAGCCTCAACAGCCTTCACAAAAATTTCGAAGGTGTCGTAAACGAAGAGGCGGCGGTTCTCGTCGCTATCGCCATTTTTCGCGATATACTCGGTCAAGGCCTTCTTGATAGGACGCTCGGGACCGTCGAGGATAATCTGGCACAGACGGGGCTCCTCGCCAATCCAAGCAGGCTCATTACCCACGAAGTAGCCGATAACCCAAGGGTTATCCTTGTTGGAACCTACCGAACGAGCCAGAGCGCTGTCGAGGTCGGCATAGAAGGTGTCGCTATATACATCGGCCAGACCCATCAGGTCGCGCTGTACACCTGCGGTGCGCATCGAGAGCATATAGGCCTTGCGGTTAGCGTTCATAACATCGCCACTCGACCAGTTGCCGATGGTGTTAACACCCCACTTCTCCATACGACGGAATATGTTATCCACAGCCTCCTCGCGGAAGTTCTCGCCATAGCGGCGATAGAGGTTCCACTGGCCGAACGAGCGACGCGACACCTCGACGGGGAATACATCTTCGGGGGGTACGGTAGCAAACATATTGGGGCGTTTGTCGTAGTTCTTCAACACGCCACCGGGCTCGGAGCCGATACAGTCAACGCCCACAGAGAGGAAGAGGTAGCCTTCGGGGTCAACAAACCACCACTTGCCATCAATCTTCTCGGTGCGGAAGAAGCCTGTTGCAGCCACCTGTTTCTGCTTGTAGCCACCATACTTCGAGTAGTTGAACTGCTCGGCATTGATAGGCTCAGCGTCCTCAGCAGCCCAATCAGCCTGCAAGTCCTCCAACGAGTGGGCCTTCTCGGGATAATCTACGAGGTTGCTCTGGCCAAACTCATCGACAGCGGGAATCTCGCCCAGATACTCATCACCGGGGTCCTCAACCGAGAGGGTGATGTTGCGAATCTCGAAGGTCTGCTTGCCGATAGGCACGCGCATACGGATACCGATGGAGTCAACACCGTGCATCGGGCCGCGCTCGCCACCGAGGTTGATCCAACCGGTGTGGCGGGGCTGGTTGAAGGTAGCCGCCAAGTCGATGTTTGCGCCGGGCAGCTGGGTGTAGAACTTCAAAGGAATAGCGAGTTTGTTCCACTGGCCGGGAACGTAGCTCATAACACGCAGCTCGCTGTAACCCCAATCGGTGGTAAAGCCGACGTGGAAGCGCTGTGCGGTCGATACCTTGAACTCCAATACCACGAAGTTGTAACCGTCCCAATTGTCGGGCAACTCGGGGTTGATGTTGCGCACTGCGAACTTAGCACCCGACACCTCGTGTTTGGGGTCGAAAGTCACCTTAAACTTCTTCTCGCAGCTGGTCAAGCCGAGCAGAAGAGTGGCAACAATGGCAAAAGATAAAAATCTCTTCATTATTGTTTAATTTTAGGGTTAATGTAGAAAAAGGCCTCTTCTGCCTCGCGCGGGCGAGGCAGAAGAGAGCGTTTAGCTATTTGTCTTAGTCGAGCGAAACTCTGTAAAGACCTGTGTGCGAGGTCATAAAGAGCTCCTTACCATCCTTACCGCCGAAGATAATCGAGGTAGCGGGCTCGGGCAACTTGATGGTGCGCAGATGCTCTCTCTCGGGCGAGAAGATCATCAGGTGGCCATCGGTAACGTAGATATTGCCATCGGGGCCTACGGTGTTGCCAAAGTCGCCCTTCTCCACGAAGTACTCCAAGTCGGAGAGTTTTCCCTCGTTATCGACGTTGTACTTCACAACGCGACGGTCGTACTCGTCATTGAGGTAGAAGGTCTTTCCGGGGGTAGCGGCGAGAGCCGATGCCGAGCGGATAAAGTCGTAGCAGTTGGGAATGATAGTCTTACCATCGGGAGCCACGAAGCACTTCTCGGGTACGCGTACCGATACGGTGTTGAAGTCGTGGAAGTCGCGCCAACGGTTGGCAGGATAGTAAGCCTTAGCCACGTTCTTGATGCTGCCCATAGGAACTGCGGGGCACTCCTTGATGGTAGCCTCGGGGTTCTCGGGATCAATCGAATATACTCGCATTACGAAGCCCGATAGGTAAGAGGCAATCGAGGTACCCGAAGTGTCGGGATAGCGCTCAGCGCGCTCCTGCTGGCCATTGACCATATAACCGGGCTGAGGAGTATATTTGAAGATTACCAAGAGGTTATCCTCGGTATCAACTGCCAACGAGAGGGGCTTCCACTGGAAGTCGTTCACTACCTCCACAGCCTCCTTCTCGGCGTCCCACTTATATACTCTGCGCTGGTGGAAGTCGCAGAAATAGACATTACCCTTGCTGTCCGAAACAGCACCCTGCAAGAACTCATAGCCGGTAGCCAGACGCTCAACGCCCTTGTAGCCACCCGAGCAGGAGTGTGCGGGGGTCTCCTCGCCGGTGATGATAGCCTTGTTCATCTCCCAATCGCGGATTTCGAGGCCGGTATTCACGTCGCGCAGAGGAATAGTAGCGGTGTACTGAGTCTGTGCGTAGTTGTGCAAGTTGTAGAATGCCAAGTTCTTACAGTTGTAGGTGATGATGCTCTGCGGCCAGGGAGTCTCGATGCGGATAACGCGGAACATATAGGTGTTGGCCATCAGGATATCCTCGCAGTTGTCAAACTCGAAGGGCTGGCAAGCGATACTCTCAACGCTCTCCTCCTCGGTCTGCATACAGTACATCTTCCAATTCTTCACATTTTTGAAGCGACCCTCGTAGCGAACGTGATGTTCGAGCGACATAGCGAAGATGCGGCTTGGGGTCGAGGTGTTATTAACATAAAGACCGCTGCTTGCAAAGGTGTTTGCAGTCCAGATGTTCATAAAGGTACCACCACCATTATCGGTCACCCAGAGGCTCCAATACTGGTTGTCCCAAGCGTTGTCCCAACCACCACGTGCGGGACCTGCGCTGGTGCGGAGGTTGAGCTGCGACTCGCGAGCCGAGCCGGTGCGACCCATAGTACCGTGGCCACCGATAAACTTAACGTCGTTCATATACGAATCGGCATTAGCCACCCACTTACAAGCCACCGCGCGGTAGTTGTAGGCATTGGTATTCAGACCGATACCCGAGAATGCGTTGTAGCCTGTCGAACTCTCCAACAGAGCCTTAGGAGCGCCAAAACCGCTAAATGCGGGGGTGCTTTCGGGCAATACGAGCTGAGTAGCGATAGGGCTAAGACCAATCATAGTAGTACCCTCCTCCATCTTAATAGTCTCGGTTACGAGGTACCAACCTGCGGGGAAGTAGATGGTCTTGTGATCCTTGATAGCCTTCTGGATAACAGCGGTATCGTCGGTCACGCCATCACCCTTTGCACCCAAGTCCTTGATGTTAACCCACTCGCTAACCTCGGGCAGGCGGGGGATATAGTTCTTGAAGGGTGCGGGCATCTTGTCCATAGGCTCCAAGTCAACCACGGTCTTCACCTCAGCGTCAGCGTTCAGGCTCTCCATCTGCAAACCGTGAGTAAACTCATTGATGCGATAGATTTTCGAGTCGCCGCCGAGGATAACGGTGCCGCTACGACGGTAGAGCGACAAGGTGGGAACCTTGTTACATACTACGTTGAAGAGCGAAATCTGGTTGGTCGAGTTGGTCTCGTTGCTCACGATGATAGCGGGACCCGACACATTCTCGAAGGTACACTCCTCCATATAGAGTTTATCGGAGTAGTTCTCCTGAATCTCCACAACGGTAGGCACATTCTTAGCGGTGAGGTTGATGATAGCCATACCGCCCTCCTGCGAGAAGATAGCGGCCTTGCTCTGGCCCTCGAAGTAGGTGTTCACCACCATCATCTGCCAACCGGGCGAGGTCTTGGTGGTGTATATACCGTACTGACCGCCAAAGAAGCGCACGTTCTCCATAGCGTTACCTACATCGAACAGACCGGCACGAGCCGAGCCGATGTGGATATCGACGTTGGAGATGAAGCTGTGCTGTGCGAAGTGGGTGCGGAAGGCGATAGCCCAGGGGTTACCCTCCTCAATCTTCACATCCACGTTGGACATTGCACTATAAAAAGTACCAGCACTTGCATCGCGGGGAGTCTGACCCTCGCTCACCATATTGCCTGTAAACCAGAACATATACTTCGAGCGACCCTTATCGCCTACTACCTCCTCCTGAAAACCCGGGGAGTTTTTGGCAAGCACAAAGGTAGGACGCTTCTCACCATAGCCAATCAGACGCACTGCGGGCGGCATATAGATAGTCTTGCTGATTTTGTAGGTACCTTCGGGCACGAAGAGAACACCAAAGTTGTAGCGGCTCTTAACATCGTTTACTGCCTGCTGCAAAGCGTCGCTGACGTCGGTCTTACCATCGGCAGTAATCGAGGGGTAGTTCTCAGGAGTGAAGTAGATGGCCTCGGGGTCGTTGGGACGACTCTTATAGACCGACTCACTCTTGGTGGGCTTGGCAGCCACGAGAGTAGCGATACTCATCGCAACACAAGCCAAGGTCATTAAAATTTTCTTCATAATTAATTTAGTTTATTCGGTGTTTGTCAATCAGATGGTTACTGCACCTGGAAGGGAGCATTGGCAGTCGAAGCGTAGCCGGTTCCGTCGAGTACATATACATACAGACGATAGTTGCCGGGCTCCGAAATCTCCAACTCAATCTTACCCTCGTCGGTGGTAACAACCTCACCTACGCGGTCGGGACGGGGCTCCCAAGCACCACCGGTACCGGTGATGGTAGCCTCTTTCAGCACCTCCCATACATAGGTCATCTTGTCGCCATCGGCGTCGGTAGCATTGATAGTAGCGGTGAAGGGTTTCTTACCCGATACCTTCGGGGAGTCGATGCCCTTGACACCCTCAACCAAGAGGTGCTCAACTACGGGAGCAACCTGCTCGGGCTCTTCGCCTGTCCAGCTGCGCTGCATAGCCTCCACCATAGGGGTCTTCTCGCCATTGAGGGGCAGACCCTCAACGCTGTCCTCCACAAACATACAGAACCAGGTAGGAGTGCGCTCCTCCTTCTGGTCCCAATAGAAGCAGAACGAGCCGAGGCAACGGGGAGCCTCCAAGATACCTACACGGTGGCGGTACTCGTAAATCTCACGCTTCTCCTCGCTGGTCTGCTCGATAGGTGCGCCCCACTCGGTGAGGTCGGTCTGCCACCAACCGGTGGGACCCCACTCGGTGATGAGGTAAGCGCCTTTATAGTCGGACTCCTCAACCATAGGAGCTACGTTCTCGATGTTACCATAGCTGTTGATACCAATCACGTCGAGGCTCGGTGCATACTTAGCAATCGAGTCGAGAGCCTTAGCATCGTGCGAGATAACGGTCGAGGTGAGGTGGCGGCGGTCGATGCTCTTGATAATCTCCGAAAGCTCGTTCACAAAGCCCCACACAACACCATTGTTGGTACCGTCGAGCTGAATCTCGTTACCCAAACCCCAGATGAGGAGGTTTTTGTTGTCTTTGTACTTCTCGGCGAGTTCTCTGACGTGCTGACGCATACGCTCTTTGTACTCCTCGTCGTAGTAGGACTCCAAACGTTTGGTCAGGCCCACGCCCTGCATAACATAAAGACCGTGCTCGGCAGCGAGTTGCAAATCCTTCTCGATGGTACCTGTACCCCAAGTACGCATAGCATTAGCACCGCTGGCGGCAGCCATATCGGGACGGTTGGTACCACCCACGCCATAAACATAGGTCTGCTCACCGTCGATGTAGAGGGTGAACGAGCCATCTTTCTCGGCCTTGATATAGGGACCCTCTTTGGGCACCGAGTTGCAAGCCAAGGCAGTCAGTGCAACAAGTGCGATAGTAAAAATTTTCTTCATTTGTCTATTCTGTTCATTTTGCGGATGTGGGGGTAAGACAACTCTGTCAGAGTCCTCTTACCCCACCTCCTAAATCGTAAAAAACTATTTAATGCCACCCAAAGTGCGAGCCCAAATCAGACCCGAGTTGAGTTCCAGAGCCTTGGTGAAGGCCACCTTAGCCTCGGCCGACTTGCCGAGTCCGAGCTGACCCAGACCATTGAGGTAGTACTCCTGAGCCTGCTGGGTTACGCTTGCGGTGCGGGTGTTACCAAACTGCGAAGCACCGGCAGTGTCGGTATTGCTAAGCAGACTACGGAAGGTCTGCTCTGCGGCAGCGTTGTCACCCAAAGCCTTCTGAGCCATACCGATGTAGTAGAGGTACTCGCGGTCACTACCACGACCAATCTCCACATCATTTACAGCCATACGGTAGTACTCGGCAGCCTTAGCCTTGTCGCCCTTCTTGTCGTAGGCAGCAGCGGTGATGTAGTAGAGCTGTGCATACTGAGCGCGACCATAGAGGCCTACGGGGTAGTCGAGAGCCTTCTGCATTACGTCGAGTGCAGCCGATGCACGACCACGACCGAGCAGGTTCCAAGCCTTCAAAGCGTAGCTGTTCAGATATGCGCTCTGCTTCTCGCGAGCACCCTCCGACTCGATGATGTCGTTGCTGTCCAGCAGGTCGAGAGCCTCGTCATACTTACCGTACTCTACCGCACGGGTAATCAGACGGAGCAGAGTCTCGTAGTGCTTCTCGGCGGTCTTGCGGTTCTTGATGAGGAACTCATATTTCTCCTTTGCCGACAGACCATTGAGGTTGTTGATAACGTCGGTCTCGAACAAGAGGCGAGGATCGTCGCTGTTGCACTGGTTAGCACGGGTGATGCTCTCCAAAGCCTTAGCGTAGTCCTGCTCGATATCCTTGTAAGCCAGAGCGAGGTTACGGTGAGTGATGTAGAAGGTGTCGTCCAACTCGCGCGAACGCTCCCACAACTCGATAGCCCTCTGGGGCTGGTGCTCGTAGTAGAGGTTACCCAGATAGTAGTGAGCCTTAGCGTCGGTGGGTACCATCTCGATAGCAGCCAAGAGCATCTTCGACTCCTCAGCACGGAAGGGGTAGCAGTAGTCGTGAGGCATCTGCGAGCCCTTTGTGTAGTAAGCCTTAGCCGAGGCGTTGTCGCCCATCTGCTGCTTCATATAACCTGCTGCGTAGTAGATCATAGGATAGGTGTTGCCCAGAGCCTCGATGCGTGCGAGCACATCGTAAGCCTCCTGCCACTGACCCGACTGCATATACTCCGAAGCGAGTTCGAGGTATGCCTGCTGGTCGCCCTTCATCCAACGTGCAAGCTCAGCTGCATCGCCCTTAGCCGAGCCGAGGATAATCAGCTCGTTCATAGCCATATTGTTAATCTTGGTCTTCTCGATAACAGCCACTAAGTGCTCCTCAGCAGCAGCGGTTGCGCCGAGGTGACGGAGGATAACGCCCTTCAAGTTGAGAGCCGAGATATTCTCGGTGTTGGTGGTCAGCGAGCGGTTGATGTGGTCGAGTGCTACGTCGTAGTTGCCACGCTCGCAATCCATCTGTGCAAGCTGGTAGTATGCTGCGGTGTGCCAATCGGCGTCCCACGAAGCACGATAGAGCCAGTCGTAGGCCTCCTCGTAGCGACCGAGGTGACGCAGAGTTACGCCCAGATAGTAGAGAGCCTCGCAGTCGCGGGGACGGGTGTAACGTGCGGTTACACGCTCGGCAGCGGTGCGGAAGTACTTCTCGGCAGCCTCCCAATTGCTATCCTTGTAGGCCTTGATACCCAGCTGTACGTTGGTCTGCGAGTGACCGGGGTCGCGACGCAGTGCCTCCTCGTAGTAGGGCATCGGGTCCTGAGTGCTGTGGAACTGGTCGATACGCAGACCGATCAGGTAGAGGTCCTCAACACTCTCAACATCCTTAGGCTGAGCAAAGGTCTCCAAAGTCTCGGGACGACCAGGATCGGGAGTAACGTGGTCGGCGGGAGTGTAGGTGTAGAGCAGCTCGCCCTTGTCGTCGAGCAGAGTGAAGGTAATCTCCATCTCGCCCACGCCTGCGGGGAGTTTTACATCTACCTTACGAGGCTCAGCAGGACTAATACTTACTGTCTGCGCAAAAATCTCCTCGGCACCCTTGCTGACAACAACGCGGGCAGCCTTGTGAGCCATAGTGGTGTTCAGACGGAGGTCAACAGAGCCTTCGCCCATAAAGTAGTTGAGCGCACCATTGCGGTTAGCATATTTCAGACCGTCCAACTCGCGTATGGGGAACCAAATCATAGTACCGAGTTTGGTCTCATAGGGCTGCAACCAGCTGTAATCGGGCTGGTTATCGGTGTAGAAACCTGCCATCAGCTCAATGTAACGACCCGAGTTGTCGGTCAGACCATTGTTGGTGTTCAGACCGCTGGGGTTGTTACCGTCGGCCCAATACTTCATACCGGGCATAATGTAGTGGTTACCCACCCAAGCGGTACCTGCCTTAGCCTTATGGTCGTAGCCACCGAAGTAGTCCTCGCGAGGATCCCACGAGAAGAACGACACGGAGGTACGGGTGTTGTCCCAATAGCTGATATCCAGACCGGTGTAGTCGTAACCGGTGAAGCGGCTGTCGGCGATAGGCCAAGCAGTCATATCGCGCTTACCGTGGTAGGTCACATACTTCACGCTGGGCGGGAAGATAACCTGATAAGCCGAGTCGCAACGTACTGCGGGGTTAGCCCAGAAGAGGAACGAATCGGTAACCTCGGTCGGGTTGCGCGGTACGATAGTCATCTCAACGAGCGACGACTCAGGATATACGGTGTAGCCAATCAGCACATTGGCGCGCTGCAAGCGCTCGGTGTTGTTAATCCACACGGTCTGGCTGCCATCGTCGTTCTTCTCGATGACGTACTCCATATTCTCAACGGTGGTAGGTCCGTGGTGGTGAGGATAACCCCAAGCCAACGAACCGGAACGCCAGTTACCGACCATACCAATCAGCGAGGGTTTCACTACCTCGTTGTGGTAGAACCAGTTGTAACCGTTGGTCTTGTCGTAGGCGTAGTAGATACGACCACCCTGACCGGGGGCGATTGCCATACGGATATAGTCGTTCTCGACAAAGACCATAGGATAATCAACATCCTGCTTGTTCATTGTCAGACCGTCGTCAAATGCGTAGGGATAGAGGCGGCGCTGTACGCCCTGGTGGTTAGCACCCTCGTAGAAACGGGGCATCGGGTTGGGAGGTGTGGGGACATAGGTAGGAATAGTCTCAGTACCCTCAGTCACCTTCAACTGACCGTGTGCGCTTGGCGAGCAGAGAGCCAGCAAAGCAGCCGACACAGCGATAGTTTTAAGTGTGTTAAAAAGTTTCATAATGCAATCGTTTGATTAGTGTTTTGTTATGGTACTTTTATTCGGCATACCCCTTGCCGCATTTGTAGCAGCAAGGGGTAGTCGAATAGAGTTTGTCAACTATTTCACGCGAACTTTGTAGAGCGAGTTGTTGGTAGTGATGAAGAGAGTGTTGCCATCGGCACCACCAAATGCCATCGAGAGAGGACGCTCCTCGCAGGTGATGGTATTGATGAGTTTACCTTCGGGGTTATAGACAAAGATATCACCCTCAGCAATATATACATTGCCACTCTTGTCGGTAGCGATGCTGTACTCACCACGCTTGAACATCTTATGAGCCACCTCCGACAGACGACCGTCAGCCATAGGCGAGAACTTCGATACGGTGTGGGTGTTCTCCCAAGCCATATAAACGGGTGCGCTCTGCGAAGGAGCAAACGATACCAACTGTACCGAGCGACCGAGGTCGTAGGTCTCGGGAATGATGGTTACGCCATCGGGAGCCACGAAGCTGTTCTCGGGCATAGCCTGAGCCACCTTCGAGAAGTCGCCACGGTAGCGGTGGGTAGGAACTACCACGCGCTTGGGCGAGCTGATCGACGACGATGCAACGCGTTTAAGAGGAACCATATTGTCGCTACCCGACTTGGTGTCGATAGCAAATGCCAATGCTGCCCAACCGCTGTTACCCCAGCTACTGTAATCGGGGTTATCGTCGGGAAGACGACTTACCACCTCAGGTTTACCATCTACCAGATAACCGGGCTGAGGATCGTAGCGGCAGATAACAATCAGGTTGTCCTCGGTATCCATAGCCAACGAGAAGGGCTTGTAGGGATAGTCGGCAACCACCGAGATAGTACCGGTCGAAGCGTCCCACTTGTGGATCTTCTTCAACTGATTCTCGCAGAAGTAAACATTACCCTTGCTGTCGGCAACTGCGCCGGTAGCGAAGCGGTAGCCCTTACCAATTTTAACAACCTCACCAACAGCACCCGCGGGGCGTGCGCTCTTCTCGTTACCGGTGATGGTAGCGCGAGCGAAGTCGTTGGCATAGAGCGAGATATTCTTATTCACGTCGTAAGCGGTTGCGGCGGTCAGAGGCAGAATCTGAGTCCAAGTGTGCATATTGCGGAACTCGATATTCTTGCAGTTCGACACCTGCATACCGAAGTCGCGAGGAGTCTTAACGCGGATAACGCGGTAGAAGCGGCTGTTAGCGAAGAGCAGGTCCTCGCAGTTGTCCATCACGAGGCTCACGCAGTGCTCACCCTCGCGGCTCTCCTCCTCGTACTGCATAGCGTAGAACTTCCAGTTCTTCACATTGCTCATACGCGACTCGGTGCGCACGTGGTGCTCGAGCGACATTGCATAGACGATACCGGGAGTGTCGGTGTTGCTGAGATAGAAACCGCTACCGGCGTAGGTGTTAGCAGTCCAGATATCCTTGATAGTACCGCCACCACCATCGGTAACCCAGAGGCTCCAATACTGGTTGTCCCAAGCCTGATCCAGACCCTGAATAGCGATAGGATTGGTGGGCGAGCTGATACGCGATGCTGCGCTGTAACTCTGACGGGGAGCTGCGGGAGCATTTGCGGGACGAGGCTTGCTCATAGTACCGTGGCCACCAACGAACTTAACGTCGTTCATCAGCGAACCGGCACCTGCCATCCACTTGATACCCACTGCACGGTAGTTGTAACCACCGGTGGTGATACCGATACCGTTGAAGATGTTGTCGCCACCCTTGCCCGACTCAACCATTGCTACGGGAGCGCCAAAGCCACTAAATGCGGGAGTGCTCTCGGCCAAGATGAACTGGGTTGCGAAGGGGTGCATACCGATAAGAGCGGTATTGGGCTGCATCTTGATAGTCTCGCTGATGCGATACCAACCCTCGGGGAAGAATACGTTCTGCGCCGATGCGATAGCCTTCTTGATAGCCTCGGTGTCGTCGGTCTCACCGTCACCCTTTGCGCCAAAGTCTAATACGCTTACCCAAGTGCTCATCTCGGGCAGAGCGGGGATAGTACGCTTGAAGTTGATTTTGAAGGAGTCGATAGGCTCTACCTCGCTAATGAGGTCGTAGTCAGCCACAGCACCCATCTCGGGAACTACCAAACCATAGGTGAAGTCCTTCACATTGTAGAGCTTGTGAGCCACGGGCACGTTCTGGTTGGGAGCGGTGAAGAGGATAGGCACGTTCTTGCACTCCAAACCGAGGATGTTCACCTGGTTGCAAGCCTCGTCAGCAACGGTCGAAACCACTGCGGTACCTACGTTCTCAAACTGCGAAGCCTCGATATATACGCGGTCGGTCACACCGTTCTCCATAATCACACCGATAGGCGCGTTCTTCACAATCATATTCACGAAGGAGATCGAGGCGTTGCGAGTTACCACAGCAGCCTTCTTCTGACCCTCGAAATAGACGTCAACGATAGCCATAGGCCAGCTGGGGCTGGTAGGACCGGAGGTGATACCATACTGACCACCGAAGAAACGCACGTTCTCCATCTCGTTACCTACGTCGCGCAAGCAAGCCAGAGCGTCGCCGGCGTGGATGTCAACGTGGTTCAACACACCGTGCTGTGCATAGTGTGTGCGGAGCGCGATAGCCATCGGGTTGCCCTTCTCGATGCGAAGGTTGATGTTCGAGAAACCACTGTAAAAAGTACCTGCACCAGCATCGCCGGGGGCACGCTCAGGGGTTACCAAACCACCTGTGTACCAGAACATCCAGCCCTCCTGGTCAACGAAGGTGTTCTTCGCCAGGATAATCTCGGGACGCTTCTCACCGTAACCGATCAGACGCACTGCACCGGGAACGTAGATAGTCTTGCTGATGAGGTATTTACCCTCGGGAATGTAGAGGGTACCGAAGTTTTTGTCTGTCTTCACCTTGTTGATGGCTGCTTGGAGCTGGTCGCTCACATCCATCTTACCATCGGCCTTGATACCGTAGTTTTCAGGTGTAAAGAATTCTGCGTTGGGGTCTGCAAACTTTTGCTTGTAAGCGGACTCGCCCTGCGCACTTGCTCCAATTGCAAACATTAGGCAGAGGAGCATCAGAGATAGACTCTTTCTCATTGTAGGGTTGGTTTTAAGTATGTGAAACAATAAATTTTTGGTTATCAAGTTGTTTGGGAATAGAAACAATGGGTTACTACTCCGCAAAATTGCTTGCAGGTTAATCAAAAAACTTACTGTTAGTTAAAGGTTTGCAGCGAGAGTGCATCCTTTGGTCATCACTTGACCCTACTCCGCATACAAACTTAGTAATTTTTATTGGATTTACAACACATTTGTTCAAAAAAATCGCACAAATAAGGGGATTTAAGGGGAGATTGGGGAGTTTCAAAAATACAAAATTCAAAATTCAAAATTCAAAATGAGTTAGGGAGTGTTAGGGAGCGTTAGGGAACTTAGGGAGTATAGGGAATAATAGGAATAATAGGAATTTAAAGAATATCCCTAAACTCTTTAAACTCCCTAATTTGCCTATTGGGCTTATTGGGCCTATTGGGCCTATAATAATAGGCCCAATAGGCCCAATAAGTTTTAACCAAACTTTCCCATTACTCCCATAATTCCCATAACTCCCATAACTCCCATCAAAAATACTCACGGGTAGCAAAATTGCTACCCGTGGGTATTTGGGGAGGGTTTTGGGTGGCTATTAATAAGGAATAAAAGAAATGAGAATTGAAGGGAGATTAGGGAGTGTTAGGGAGCGTTAGGGAAATTACAGTTTGCCCAGAGTTCCCTAAACTCACTAAACTCCTTAAATTCCCTAAACTCACTAAACTCCCTAAATTGCCTATTGGGCTTATTAGGCTTATTGGGCCTATAATAATAAGCCCGATAGGCCCAATAGGCCCAATAAGTTTTAACCAAATTTCCCCATTACTCCCATAATTCTCATTATTCCCATAACTCCCATCAAAAACACTCAAGGGTAGCAAAATTGCTACCCGTGAGTGTTTGGGGAGCCGCGAAGGCGTCGCAGACGCGTTTCTTTTAAACATCAATCTCCCCAACTCATTTTTTTGTGGATTTGGTGAGGCGATTTTTATCACCGAGAAATTTAAAAGTCGTAGAGTCGAGGGAATTTTAGGCGAGGGAGTTTCTGAGGCTGCGCGGCATACTTGCCGTATGTAAGCAGTCTCAGAAGCTCCCTCAACGCCAAATTCACCGACTATACGGCTTTTAAACAAAAAAAAGAGTGCCCGAGACATCACGTCTAAGAACACCCCTTAACAAACCAATAACTAACAGAACCGCACCCGGCGCAGAGCTCGCGGGCAATGCCCGGGCACACGATTCATCTTTCTGAAAGCCTAATTCTTATGGCAAATTCTTTGCCACACCTTCCATTGCGAGGTGAGCAAAATCACTCTTGCTCACCCCAAAGGTTGTTGGGTGGACGTGTCCACCCAACAATGGGATTATCTAACTAAATTAGATAGCCAACTTCACCAGAGGCGAGTAGTTGTGGCGGATAGTACCATAACCCGAACCCGAAGCCTGAACACCGATACGGAAGTAGTAGTTCATGCTGTAGGGGAAGAAGTCAGGATAATCCTTGGTGTTGATGGTCAGAGTGTACTCCTTGGTGGAGTCAACGGGACCATTAACGCTCTCCATAGCGCTACCCTTGACGTCAAACTTCAACTGGTTACCAACCCACTTGTCCGACCAAGCGAAGAGGCGAACCTCTTTCAAGTTGATAGCGGGATCATTCTTGCCCTGCTCAACTTTGAACTTAGCGGTAACAACACCATTGCTAACGGTGATGGTAGGATTAACAACGCGGAGGAAGGGAGTAACAACGAAGTTACGCTCGTTCTTGCCGGGTTTTACGTCCCACATCTCGTCACCCTCATAGGGATAGAAGTTGGTGTTCGAGAAAGCTACGCGATATTTAGCTGCGAAGACCATCTTGTTGGTGTACTCACCGGTGTTGGTGATACGCCAGGTCTGAGCACCCTCGCTAGCGAAGCCCTGCTCGTAAACGGTAATCTGGTTACCGTTCTGGATGTCGGTACCTACGAGAGTAGTGTTGTCCTTGCTATCCACGAAGTAACCGTGAACCTCTGCATTAGGAGCATCGTAGTTATCGATCTCGCAGGAAGTCATTGCGACTGCCAAAGCAGGAATAAGCAATAAAAACAGTTTTTTCATATTCTTTTTACTTTTTTTCGTTTCACAATTTGCGGTCACTCTCTATTAGATACCGTCGTTAGGAATCAGACCGTTCTTGTTGGTGTTGCTAATACCCTTGTAATAAGCGGAGTTATTGAAGGTGTTACCACCACCTGCCTGATCGAAGTACCACTCAGCGCGAACATAGATAGTTGCGGGAGTTGCACCACTTACGTCCAACAGAGGAATGAGGGCCTTGCGGCTTACGCCCTGAACGTTCATCTCACGACGACGAGCCATATCCCACATACGCTGACCCTCGAATGCCAACTCTACGCGACGCTCGTTGAGAACATTCTCCAGAGTCAGAGCAACATCGGGCATACCAGCACGCTTGCGGATATCGTTGAGCAGCTTGGTAGCGTTTGCGGTCTCAGCACTTGCGTTCGACTCAACAACAGCCTCAGCATAGTTCAAGATAACCTCAGCAAGACGCAGGTCAATGTAGGTAGTGGTAGTGTTACCATTCTCCTTCATAGGCTGGGGAGCGTTAGCCAAGAATTTCTTCAAGGTGAAACCGGTAGTAGTACCGTTGCAGTTATCGGAGTTATCCATACCGAAGAAGCCGGAGATCTCGGTATCGCCACCGCCGAGTGCCTGGTAATCCTTACCGTCAGCACCCTTTACAGTACCGGGACCGTAGATGGTAGCGTCGGTACCGTTGAAAGCACCTGCCTGAATCTTGTAGGTAACACCGCGCCAAGCAGCACCGTTGTAAACGATCGAAGCCTGGAAACGAGGATCTTTGTTCTTGAAGGGCTCGGTAGGATCTGCGTAACGAATGTAACCCGAGAAGTCGGTCATACCCTGAGGATTAACGATCGAGTAGTTCTCGTTACCGTCAGTACGGGTAGCGATAGTACCGTCAGTACCGTCGATGTTGTCATAAACGTCAACCAAGTTCAGAGTGGGGTTGTAACGACCGTGCTTGTGGTAGCCGCTACCTGCCTGGTGGGGCGAGTAGTACTCCTCATAGCTGTGGCTCGAACCCTGAGTCTCACCTGCATAACCGCGGCCGAAGATGAACTCGCTACCACCACCATTGAGGAAGAGAGCCTGATAGTTCTCAGCAGCCTTGTCAGCAGCCATCTTGGTACCGTCGAAGCCATAGAGGCTGTAACCACCATTGGTGATAACGTCCTTAGCGGCTGCGATAGCCTTTGCATAGTACTTCGAAGCAGCAGCGGTGCCATTAGCAAAACCTACGAGCTTATCCTGAACAGCCTTAGCGCCAGCGTTGAAGCTGGGGTTGTACTTAGCTACCGATGCAGCGTGCAGAGCAACGCGCGACTGGAGAGCCAAAGCAGCATACTTCGATGCACGGAACTTAGCGGGAGCAGCAACGGGGAGCAACTTAGCAGCCTCGTCGAGCTCAGCGATTACAAAGTCCCAAGTAGCCTCCTCGGTCGAACGGGGGATGTAAAGACCCTCGCTCTTACCACCGTCGTACTTGCTATCGAGAACCTCGGTAATGATAGGCACACCACCCGAACGCTTAACCATACCATAGTACATATAAGCGCGAATGAAGTGAGCCTCACCCAGCATCTCGTTGTAAACCTTCTCGCTGATGGTACCTTTCTCCTTAGCCTCGGGCAGAAGAACGGTCATATAGGTGTTCAAGGTACGGATGTGAGTATAGGGCCAATACTCACCACCTGCGATACCGTAGTTACGCATAAAGTTGTGAGTAGCGTTATCGGTGTAGAACTCGCTGGGCATCAAGGTCGAAAGACCACCGTCCCAACCGCGTACGTTGAAACGACCCTGACGGAAGTTGAAGTCCTCCAAAGGCATATTGTAGTAGAGGTTAGCCAATACACGCTGCAAACCAGCCTCCGAAGATGTGATCACATCCTGCGAAGTCTTGTTCATAGGCTTCAACTCATCGAACATTGCGTCGCAACTTACAAGACCAACGGTCAAAGCAGCTGCAATTACATAAAATATCTTTTTCATAGTCTCTTCCTAAGTATTAGAAGTTAACATTAACACCCAAGCTGATGGTTCTCATAAGCGGGTAAGTCAGACCTGCATTCCAAGCACCCTCGATACGCTCGGGATCGGCGCCCTTGAGGAGAGGATTACAGATGGTGAAGAGGTTGTATGCGCTAACGAATACGCGACCACCCTGGATACCAATAGCATCGGAGAAGCTCTTAGGCAGAGTGTAACCTACCTCGATGTTCTTCAGACGTACATAGGTACCGGGAACAATCTGACGGTCGGTGTTCTGCGAATCCTTAGTCTTACCACCGTTATAGGTGTCGTAGTTACGCAGTGCGGGCCAGTAACCCTTAACCCACTTGGTCTCGGGATCGAAAGGATCATCACCTACGTTAGCCACGTGCCAACGATCGAGGTATTTCTCGTAGGTCGAAGGATAACGACCGTAGCCCCAGATATCATCAATCTTCCACTGGATCGAGTGACCAGCAGCACCCTGGAGCAACATCGAGAAGTCGAAGCTCTTGTAGTTAGCAGTGAAGTTCAAACCAAACTGGTAGGGAGGGTTCGAACCAACAGCCCAGTGCTTCATATCGCGGTCGCTACCATCGATATAACCGTTACCATCGAGGTCCTTGATCATAATCGAACCGGGGAGCAACCAGCTGTTACCTACGCTGGTGCTAACCAACGCACCCTCCTGGATCTGCTCCCAGTTCTGGTACTGACCCTCCTCGTAGTACATACGGTTGCGACCGTTGTAACGGTTGGTCGACGAGCTGGTCCAGCGGCTGTACGAAGTGTTGCGAACTGCATCACTCTCAACGTGCAAGTTCATCGAACGAGCGTAAGTGAAGTTAGCAGTGATCGAGTACGAGAAGTCCTGGCTAACATTGTTGCGGTGAGTCAGAGCGAACTCGAAACCGAAGTTCTTGCTGCTGTCGAGGTTCTCCTGCGAGAACGAAGCACCCAAAAGGTCGTCGGGAATAACCTGAACGCGCGAAGCGAGCGCACCAACGTTTACACGCTGGAAAGCATCGATGCTACCACCGAGCTTGCCACCCCACAAGTCGAAGTCGATACCGATGTTGGCAGTCTGCGAGGTTACCCACGACAGACGATCCGAAACGATCTGGGTCGAGTTCATACCAGTAGTAACCTTACCACCGTCGAAAGTATAGGAACCACTGTTGGTGTAACCTGCGATCCAAGCGTAAGCGTTACCAGTGTTCTGACCGGTCTCACCATACGATGCACGGAGTTTCAGGTTGTCGATAGCGTCGGTGTTGTCCTTGATGAACGACTCCTCCGAAATACGCCAAGCAGCCGATACGCTGGGGAACATAGCCCAACGCTTGCCGGGAGCGTAACGATACGAACCATCGTAACGTACCATAGCCTCTACCATATACTTACCAGCGTAGTCGTAGTTCAGACGACCGATGTAAGCAGCGGTCTTGGTGTCCTCCCAGTTACCACCGTTGGTAGCGGTCGAAGCATCACCCTGATCGAGGATGGGGTTGGTAAACATAGCGTAGTTACGAGTACCGGTTACCCAGTTGTTGTGGGTGTGGTCCATCTCGGCTACCAAAGTAGCACCTACGGTGTGGTTACCAAACTTGTTGTTATAGTTGATCTGACCACGGGTGTACATACGCCAGTTCGAAGTCAGCTGGCTCTGATACCAGTCGCTACCGAAGGTCGATACGTATGCGTCAGTGTAGTAGTCGTAGAGAGCATAGCTCTTCTGCAACGACTGCTTCTCCCAAGTACGGAAGTCATAAGCAACCGAAGCCTGAGCGCTCAGACCCTTCAAGAAGGGAGCGTTGTAAGTCAGGGTAGCGGTGTTCTCGAAACGACGGTTCTGAGTGGTGTTGTAACCATCAACGTCGGGATCGATCAGAGCTGCCAAGTTCTTACCCTCGGGAGCCAAGTACGAGTAGTGATTCTCGTTCTCCATAGTGTGCCAGCCTTTACCACGCTCGTTAACCAACAGAGTCTTGTAGTTCCAGATGAACTCCTCGCGGTTCTGACGACGGTCGTCCAAACGGATCGACGAACCAACCTGCAACTCGAGGTTGTCGTTCAGCTTAGCGGTAAGGTTGTTACGGATGTTGGTACGCTTGTACCAGCCGATGTTGCTCTTCAACAGACCCTGGTCATCGTTGAAAGCAACCGAGGTGAAGAAACGAACGTTGTTCGAGCCACCACGTACGGTCAGGTTGTGCTGCTGGTTAACAGTCCAATCCTTCATAAAGAGGTCGTACCAGTCGAAGTCCTGATAACCTGCCTCGCCATTTTTGTACTTCTCGAGGATAGCATCGTCGAACGAAGGAGCCATCTTATCGTTGGCGTTCATCTCGTTCTGCAACAGACGGTAGGTATAAGCATCAACAGTAGGCTCGATAGCGGTCGGAGTCTTGAACGATGCCATACCCGAGTAGCTTACGCTGGTGCGACCCGACTGACCCTGTTTGGTGGTCACGAGGATAACACCGTTTGCAGCACCCATACCGTAGATAGCAGCCGAAGCGTCCTTCAGAACCGACATACTCTCAATATCATTGCTATTGAGCTGAGCCAAGTCCGAAGCATCACCACGAGCAACACCGTCGATAACGATCAGCGGCGAGCCATAACCACGGATAGACAACATGTTGTTGAACTCACCGGGCTCACCCGACTGCTCACGAATCAGCAGGCCGGGGATTTTACCCTGTACGTTGTTGATAAGGTTGGTGGTCTTGGTCTGAGTAATCTCCTCACTGGTGATAGCAGCAACTGCACCCGACAGGGTAGCCTTCTTCTGAACACCATAACCAACGACAACCACGTCCTCGATGGCCTGAGCATCCTCAACGAGTACTACCTCAATGGCAGTACGATTGTTCACGGGAACAATCTGGGTTACATAACCCACGAAGGATACCTCCAACGAAGCCGATGCAGGAACATTGTTCAGAGTAACAGTACCATCAACACCGGTATTGTCACCATTGGTTGTTCCGGCAACCATAACCGTTGCACCAATTACCGGACCATTAGCGTCGGTCACAGTAACAACCACACGGTTCTGCTGAGCCTCACTGGCAACAGCCTGTGCGCTCGATGCGCAAAGGATGCTGGCTGCGAGTCCCATTATAAAAAGAATTTTACTAAAAGATTTTTTCATACTACTTAATTTAGTAAATTGATTAGTAATAGTTCCGACCCGCTCTTTTAACACAGGTACGAAACCGGAGTTTTGTGTTTGTTGAGTTGTGATTTGCCAACCGCTCGGGCAATACAACTCGGTTTAAGTCTTAGATGTGCTTCTCGTTTGGTTTACATCATAGGCAGTTAATTGAGTTTTAGGTTAATAAATTAGTTAATTCTTAGTGTACTTCACGTGTGTTTATATCTCTATGGCCTTGCGGCACTTGCTTTTATCTCTGCGGCCTTGCGGCGCTTGTGTTTGCTTGCGGTGCTTGCCTTTAACACTTAGGCCTTGCGGCGCTTCTGTTTCTAAACCCCTGCGGCTCAAACCGTTCAAGCCCCTCGGCGCTTACATATTTCCACCCACCCCGCGGCACCCGTTTTTTTTTGGGTCGCCACCCTCGGGTGGTTTACCGAACTTTTAGGCAGGTCGGCAGTACCGTCCTGCCTTAAAAAGTTCGCTATGGTTTAATTTTTGTTTTAGTTAGGTGTCTGTGTGAGCCTCAATCGCTCGGCGAAATGTGCTCACGCCCCGACGCCCATATATCTTTTTAGCTCTTTTCTTCACTACTGCCCACGGGAGTAACCCCTCAAAGGACAGGTAAATAGACAAATGTTGCTCGCGAACCTTACAATTCGCAATCAATCACTTGCCTTGAACCTATCTAACTAACCTTAAAACGCGCTCCAAACACCTCTGGGGGCACATTTTGCGGTTAAAAATCATAACCCGCAAGTGCTAAACCATCGGTTTTGGGCACAAACCATTTCGACCGAAAATTTCGGAAGGTTTGAGCAAAAATAAATATAAATTGTTTAAAATTCAATTTTAAAAAACTATTTTTTGCAACTGCAAATATCGTTAAATTCTTATAACTCTGATTTACAAGATGTTAACCTCAATAAATTTTACAATTTTTTTATTTGATTTTACAAGATTTGTTCATTTTAAGTGTCAAAAAAGGCCCATTTTGGGGCTGTTTAGGGTCGTTCTATCGGAGCGTTGCAGACCAATCGGCCGATTGAACAAATGAATTAGTCTTTTTCTATTTGTTTTATTTTTAAATACTCTCCCGACAGGAAAGAAAGCAAAGGGAGATGAAGAGAGATTAGGGAGTGTTAGGGAGTTTAGGGAGTTTAGGGAATAATGAGAATTATGGGAATTATGGGAGTAATGGGATAACTGATAAGACTCTTTGAATAATAATTGGCTTCTCTGAAAAACTCTTTTCTGTAATAGTTTTGTTTTCGGGTTTAGGGGATACTCTCGAAGAGAGTACAA
>JAFXAY010000025.1 GCA_017521965.1 Tidjanibacter sp.
TAGGGAATTTAGGGAATTTAGGGATACTCCTTATACTCCCTAACACTCCCTAACACTCCCTAACACTCCCTAACACTCCCTAACCTCCCATTTTGAACTCTCCTATCTCTCTACCTCGATATACTCCGCATAGACAATCCGGTTGTGGGGGTTGCTCGAAATAATCTCCTGGCGCAGGGCACGGGTGCCGAAGCGGAAGAAGAGAAATCTATATGGCACGCGGTGAACGATTTGGCGCAATGTATCGACCGTCTTAATCTCGCAGTGAACGCTATCCTCCTCAATCCGACCCCGCACCGTGGCCCACGCGTCGCTCCACTCGAAGTGGCGGATGGGGGAGGGGTGGTGCATACCCTCAGCAAGGAGTGAGGTGGTGTCGTGCAATATGGGAACACTTGCCGAGTAGGTACCCTCCAATGCAGTGGTTGTCAGGCTCTCCACGCGTCGCAAGCGTAGTCGCAGTTCGTTGATGGTGGCGGCATCGGCCGAGCGCAGGCGTTCGAGTTCGGCGGTGTGGAGTCTGAGTGCCTCGACCGAGGCGGCGCTCTCGCCGGCCAGGGTGCGGTAGTGGGTGACCTCAGAGGCGAGGTGTTGGCGTTCGGCGGTGAGGGTCGAGTTATGCTCGGCAAGCGAGGCGCACTCTCTTGTCGAGCAGTGGAGTGCTGCGCCGAGGAGCATCGCCAAAAGTGCGGAGATGACAAGAGCTCCGCGGGTGCAAAAATCTTTCACAATCATTTTTAATCAGTTTTTAAGTAAGAAATATCCCTTTTCCGCTAAAATAATATCTCGTTCAGGAAAATTGTTACACAATGTTAGGAAAATGTTCATTATTTTTTGACAAAAATGTTATTGTTATCTCGTCTGTTTGTCGTACATTTGCACCGAAATTAAATCCCACTCGAAGAGCGAAGATGAATAGAGGCGTACAGATTGTGAGTAACTTCGATTATCGATTTTATCGACGACAGAACGGTAATATGTTCTGCGTGGTGGGGGATTGTAGAATTTAAACGGGACTTCCTGACTTAGGGAGCCTCGTTTTGTTTTAGTAAATCGGGTTGGGTCGTTGGGAGAATTACCAAACCTACAATATGTTGATATTGAGGATTTTCCGAGATATAAATTACTACTGAAATTGAACTTAATACATCAAACATTTATTAACTTTTATTAACAAAACAAAAATTCGTATGAAGAAACTTTACGTATTGATGTTTGCGCTGCTCACCAGCGTTGTGGCTATGGCACAGGTAACCACTTCGAATGTGAGCGGTAAGGTGACCGACGCTAACGGTGAGCCTCTGGTAGGTGCAACCGTTATCGCTCTGCACACCCCCTCGGGCACAGAGTACTACGCTGTTGCCAACACTAATGGTGAGTACCGTCTGGCGAACATTCGCCCCGGTGGTCCCTACACTATCACTGTCGAGATGCTCGGCTACCGTACCTTGGAGCGTCAGGGTGTAACCGCATCGTTGGCAGAGACTCTGACCTACAACGTTCAGATGGTTGAGGAGAGCCAGTCGATGGAGACTATCGTCGTATTGGCCGATGGCCCCAACAGCAATATGCGCACTGCCAATGCAGGTGCTGTGACCGCTGTTTCGCGTGAGGCTATTGCCAACACCCCTTCGCTCAGCCGTAGCATGAACGACATTATGCGTCTGTCGCCCCAGTCGATGACTACCGGTAGCGGTTTTGCAGTGGGTGGTGGTAACTACCGTCAGTCGTTTGTGACTGTCGATGGTGCTGCCTTCAACAACACCTTCGGTATCGGTGAGAACCTCCCCGCAGGTGGTTCGCCTATCTCGCTCGACGCATTGGAGCAGATTTCGGTATCGGTAACCCCCTACGACGTTCGTCAGAGCGGTTTTACCGGTGGTGCTATCAGCGCTGTTACCCGCTCGGGTAGCAACGAGGTGAGCGCAACTGCTTACAGCTACTTGAAGAACAACGATTGGAGTGGTACCAAGGTTGGTGACTACGAGCTCACTTCGAGCGCAGGTCACAACTACACCTATGGTGTTAGCGTTGGTGGCCCCATCATCAAGAACAAACTCTTCTACTTCGTAAATGCTGAGTACTCGGACAACCTCTCCGCTGGTCCTACCGCTAAGGCTCGTCAGAGCGAGAGCGATGAGTGGGGTAAGAACAATGTTCGTCGTCCCTTGGCTGAGGATATGGACAAGATGCGTGAGTACCTGATTGATACCTACGGTTACGACCCCGGTCGCTACAACAACTACTCGATTCAGACTCCCAGCTGGAAGGTTATGGCTCGTGTTGACTGGAACATCAACAACGACCACCGTATGAACGTTCGTTTCTCGAAGACCCACAGCAAATACTCGAACAATCCCTCGTCGAGCGTATCGCCTCTGACCGCTAACAAGATTTTCCCCGGTAGCCCCGAACTCGGTTACGCTGCTGGTCAGGGTGCATTCTCGAACTACGGTCTTAACTTCGAGTCGACTCGTTACTTCCAGGAGCAGAACTACACCTCGATTGCTGCCGAGTTGAACTCGCGCCTCTTCGACGGTAATGCTAACAATATGTTGCGTGTTTCGTACAACAAGCAGTACGAGCCCCGTAGCTACGTGGGTGGTGTATTCCCCAAGGTTGATATCTTGAAGGACGGTGCCGGTTATATGTCGTTCGGTCCCGATATCTACACCGCAGGTAATATGCGTAACGTTGATAACTTCTCGGTAACCGATGAGATGACTTGGACCCTTGGCAAGCACAACTTCTTGGCAGGTCTGTCGTATGAGTACACCAAGGCCGACAACGGTTTTATGCAGGGTGGTAACGGTTACTACGTATATGACTCGATGGAGGCATTTATGGCAGGTGGCAAGCCTTCGGCATTTGCTATCACTCACTCGAACTCGGAGGACCTCAGCCAGTTCATCTCGAGCCTCACTATGCACAACTACTCGGCATACGTGCAGGACGATATCAACCTCGCTGACAACTTCAAGCTCACCGCAGGTGTTCGTTTGGAGCTCCCCGTTTATCCCTCGTTGGAGAACAACTACAACCCCAACTTCGCAACCTATGACTTCGGTGGCAACAACTACTCGACCGACCAGCTTCCCGCTGCTCGCCTGAGCGTTTCGCCCCGCGTAGGTTTCAACTGGGACCTCACCGGCGACCGTAAGTTCATCGTTCGTGGTGGTACCGGTGTATTCGTTGGTCGTCTGCCTTATGTATGGCTCGTATCGGTTGTTGGTAACAGCAACGTTGGCCAGACCAGCTACTACTACAACACCACTACTGATGCTTATAAGGGTCAGCCCAACTTCCACCCCAACACCAAGGATATCCTTGATGACATCTATGGTGGTAACTACGATCCTAAGACCGCGAAGATCACCTCGCCCGGTTCGCCCACTATCCTCGACACCAACCTCCGTATGCCTCAGACTTGGAAGAGTTCGTTGGCATTCGACGCTACTCTCCCCGGCGACGTTAAGTTCAGCTTGGAGGGTATCTTCAGCAAGGATTTGAACCCCGTTGTAATCTCGAACAAGGGTTACGATGAGTCGTCGCGCGAGAAGGTTACTCTCGTTCCCGGTCAGGATGTTCGTGACAGCTATGGTAAGATGTACTCGACCGGTGCTGGTTGGGACCAGAACTACCAGAACGTTTACTTCATCCACAACATCGAGAAGAGCAAGGCTTACTACTACGCTATCACCGCTCAGTTGCAGAAGTCGTTCAACTTCGGTCTGGATCTCTCGGTAGCCTACACCCACTCGGCATCGCGCGCTTATAGCGACGGTATTGGCGACCAGGTAACCTCGGCTTACAAGACCAACACCTACTCGGTAGGTCTTATCAACGACCACGAGCTTGGTTACGGTACCTACGTTGCTCCCGATCGTATCTTGGCAACCGCTACCTACAAGAAGGAGTACAAGAATATGGCAACTACCGTTTCGCTGATCTACGACGGTAGCCAGCACAGCTACGCAGGTGGTTACGACTACTCGCGTTTCTCCTACACCTTCTCGGCTAACGTAGTAAACGACTACGGTGCTAACAACCTTATCTACGTTCCCGCTTCGCGCGACGCTCTGAACGATTGGAAGTTCACCGGTACTCCCGAGGAGGCTGATGCACAGCGTGACGCTTTCTGGAACTACATCGAGCAGGATAAGTATCTGAGCAGCCGCAAGGGTCAGTACACCGAGCGTGGTGGCGCCCTGATGCCTTGGCACCACCAGTTCGACTTCCAGTTGAAGCAGGACTTCTACGTAAACGTAGGTGGCAAGCGCAACACCATTCAGCTGGGTGTTGACGTTCAGAACCTCGGTAACCTCCTCAACAAGAACTGGGGTCACTACCAGCAGGTTAAGAACAGCACTCTCTTGAACTACGACAAGAGCAAGGGCTTCACCTTCAACAAGTATGCAGGTGAGACTCTGACCTCGACCTTCAAGGCTTACGAGAGCTTTATGTCGACTTACCGTGTTCAGTTCTCGGTACGTTACTTGTTCAACTAATAAGAACGTCTAATAAATAAAGAGGAGGTAGGGTTTTCTACCTCCTCTTTATTTATGTGTCAAAAGCCATCTGGCTTTTTTAGGGAATTCGGCTTATTGGTCAAAATTAGTAGATAAAATCCCTGTATTGTATTGACGAGTAATTGATTACAGCGACTATGTTATTTGAGCAATTAAAACGCGCATAAAATGCTCGGTGCAAAGTCTTGTATAACAAGACTTTCA
>JAFXAY010000026.1 GCA_017521965.1 Tidjanibacter sp.
CCTTTGGTAAGTGCCGAAATCCCTGATTTTGACTTGAATAAAGCAATAAACCATGGTATGCTTCCACGACATTATCTGATTGAACAAACCTCATATCTCTATTTTGTTTGTAATAACTACAAGTTATTCCTAAACCCGCAAACTAATAGTACAAAAGTTTTTGCGGAGCTTTTTACAAAAAGCGACCTAATCAAAAATCGTCAGTGCGGATTATCTTAGCGCCGAGGGCGTTGAGTCGCAGGTCGATGTTTTGGTATCCGCGGTCTATCTGTTCCACATTTTGTATTATGCTCACTCCGTCGGCGTTGAGTGCTGCGATGAGTAGTGCCACGCCGGCGCGTATGTCGGGTGATGACATACGTGTTGGTCGCAGTCGTCGTGAGTGGTCGTGTCCGATTACTGTTGCGCGGTGTGGGTCGCAGAGTATGATTTGTGCTCCCATATCTATCAGCTTATCGACGAAGAATAGTCGGCTTTCGAACATCTTTTGGTGTATGAGTACGGAGCCTTTGGCTTGTGAGGCCACGACGAGGAATATGGAGAGCAGGTCGGGAGTAAGTCCGGGCCACGGTGCGTCGGCTATGGTCATTATCGACCCGTCCATAAAGCTCTCTATCTCGTAGTGCTCGCATCGAGGTATGAAGATGTCGTCGCCTCGTTGCTCGAAGCGTATGCCCATACGCGCAAATTGTGCGGGTATTATGCCGAGGTTGTCGTAGGATACGTTTTTGATTGTTATCTCGGACTGTGTCATCGCGGCGAGGCCTATGAAGCTACCCACCTCGATCATATCGGGGAGCATTGTGTGCGATGTGCCGCCGAGGCTCTCCACGCCATCTATGGTGAGCAGGTTGGAGGCTATGCCCTCGATGTGTGCGCCCATTCGGCAGAGCATTCGGCAGAGCTGCTGTATGTAGGGCTCGCAGGCGGCGTTGTAGATTGTGGTGCGTCCCTTGGCGAGTACTGCGGCCATTATGATGTTGGCAGTACCGGTTACGGATGCCTCGTCGAGCAGCATATATGTGCCGCGCAGCTCCTTGGCCTCCACCGAGAAGAAGGTGGCGTCGGCGTCGAAGTTGAGTTGTGCGCCGAGCTTCTGGAAGCCTATGAAGTGGGTGTCCAGACGTCGACGACCTATCTTGTCGCCTCCGGGCTTGGGTATGTAGGCCACGCCGAAGCGTGCGAGCAGTGGTCCGAGTATCATCACCGAGCCGCGCAGGCGTGCGCCACGTCGGCGGTAGTCCTCGCTGCGGAGGTAGTCGAGGTCGATGTTACGTGCGCGGAAGGTGTAGCAACCCTCACTCTTGCGCGCTACCTCCACGCCTAACCTCTCGAGCAGACCTATGAGGTGGAGCACATCGGCAATCTCGGGCACGTTGTGCAGTGTCACCTCCTGGTCGGTGAGGAGTGTGGCGCATATTACCTGTAATGCCTCGTTCTTGGCCCCTTGGGGCACTATCTCGCCACTCAGTGGGCGACCTCCGTGAACTTCAAATTGAGCCATCGTTTCCCTGATTATTGTATTAATTGGGTTAAAGATACTATTTTTCTCGACGATATCAAAGGGTGGTCTACTCTTTTTTCTCGCGGTCGAAGATGTTGATGCGTGCCAGCAGCCTGTTCTTGCGACCGAGCACCGCCATCTCCAAGAGTAGGAAGAGGAGCGCCGCAGCGACGAAGTATTGGTACTTCTCGTCGTACTCCTCGAATATCTGGGTTGTGAATTGCGACTTCTCGGTGGCGTTTATCTGTGCCACAATCTCGTCGAGCCCCATCGAGCGGTTGTCGGCGCGTATGTAGGCACCGCCTGTGGTGAGGGCTATCTCTTCGAGGGCCTTCTCGTCGAGCTTCGACACCACCATCTCGCCCTGCTCGTCGCGTATGAACTCCTGCCCGATGCGTATGGGTGCGCCCTCGGGTGTGCCGATGCCGATGGTGTATATCTTGATGCCGCGTGCGGCGGCTGCCTCGGCCGAGGCGAGTGCATCTTGCTCGTGGTTCTCGCCATCGGTGATGAGCACCACCACGCGACTACCCTCGCTCTGCGAGGAGAAGGAGTTGGCAGCCAAGTCGATAGCGGCGGCTATGTTGGTGCCCTGCTTACTCACCGCGGTGGTCGATATCTGCGATACGAAGTTGCGCGCGGTGACGTAGTCGCCCGTGATGGGGAGCTGCACATAGGCGTCGCCCGCGAAGATGATGACACCAATCTTGTCCTCCTGTATCCCCTCCAACAGACGACCCACAGCATACTTGGTGCGCTCCAAGCGGTTAGGCTCGAAGTCCTCGGCGAGCATCGAGTTGCTCACGTCGATAGCCAACATTATCTCGATGCCCTCGCGCTCCACCTCGCGGAGCTTGGAGCCTATCTGAGGACGGGCCAGGCCGATGACCAAGAGCGTGAAGCCGACGATGAAGAGTGCCGACTTGAAGCCGCGGCGGCGTGGCGAGTCGTCGGGCATCAACGCTTGCAGGGTCTCGGGGTTGCCGAAGCGCTCCAAGCGACGACGACGCTCGCGACGTGTCCACAGGTTGAGCCCTATGAGCAGCGGCACAAGCAACAAAAGGTACAAAAACTCTATATTCTCAAATCTAAACATTTTTGTTCAATTAGCTCTTATGGGATTGTGAGGTTGTGGGGTAAAGGGGTGGTGGGGTTAAGGGATTGTGGGGTTAAGGGATTGTGGGTTAAAGGGGTTTTAAAGTTTTTTTGTATATTAAGGTATCTGTTTGAGTACAAGTTTGCGCACGAGCACCTCGCCGATGAGCAGCAGCAGTGCGCCGATGAGCCAACCGCGATAGAGTTCGTTGTACTTGACAAACTCGTCGGTCTCTATCTTGGTCTTTTCGAGGGCGTTAATCTCGTCGTAGATGGCGGCGAGGGTCTGGCGGTTGGTGGCGCGGAAGTACTGGCCACCCGTCAGGTCGGCGATGTCGGTGAGCACCTGCTCGTCGATATCGACCTCCATCTGCTGGAAGTGGAGCCTGCCCCACATATCATATACGGGGTAGGGCGCCATACCGCGAGTACCTACACCAATCGTGTAAACCTTTATGCCATAGCCCTTTGCAATCTCGGCGGCAGTGAGTGGGGCAATCTGGCCGCTGTTGTTCACACCGTCGGTCAGCAGGATAGCCACCTTGCTCTTCGCCTCGCTATCTTTGAGGCGGTTGATGGCGGTTGCCAGACCGTTGCCGATGGCTGTACCGTCGTCAATCACGCCACTCTGCACCTGTCCGAGGAGCGTCAGCAGCGAACTCTTGTCGGTAGTGAGCGGGCTCTGTGTGTAGCTTTCGCCGGCAAATACCACAAGTCCTATGCGGTCGTTGGGACGATCGACGATGAAGTTGGCTGCCACCTCGCGTGCTGCGGTGATACGGTCCGGCTCGAAGTCGCGGGCCAACATACTGCCCGAGATATCCATCGCCAAGACGATGTCGATACCCTGTGTGGAGGTGAGGCTCCCCTGCTCGCTACTCTGCGGACGGGCGAGTGCCACGATGAGCAACGCCACCGCTACCGAGCGCATCACAAAGGGGAGATGGCGCAGGTAGTAACGCGCAGTGCGTGGCAATCGGCGTGCAGTAGAGGTGTCGGAGATGGTGAGGGTTGCTCCGCCACGCCTTACGCGCAACACATAGAGCGCCACCATCGGCACCAATAGCAGCAATAGCCACAGTAGCTCAGGATTATTAAATGTTTTTTCCATTTTTTCTCTGTTTCAATTACAACTCTAAACACCTGTTGTCGGTGGGGCGGAGGTATGCTTTTTTTGTAGGGAGTTTAGGGAATTTAGGGAGTGTTAGGGAACTTAGGGACAATCTTTAAACTCCTTAGACTCTCTTCAACTCTTTAAATTCTTTAAACTCCTTAACACTCCTTAATTAATAACGCCTAATATAAGGAGTCTGCGACTCACCAATTCTTGCCCGATGGGGCGACGGTAACTGCCTGCTGCGCATTGATCTTCTCGCGGGTCTTATCCTCCTGCTGCTGCACAGCGTTGAGCATCTGCTCCGCCTCGGCCTGATTTACGCGGGAGTCACCATAGTCGCGCGAGGGTGGGGGCGGGGTATCCTCCATACGGTCGTCCTGACCATTGTTGTTTTGGTCGTTTTGGTCGTCGCTCTCGTCGTTTTGGTCGTCGGGGTTTTCGCCCTCGTTGTTCTGGTTGTTGTCTTGGTTGTTATCTTGGTTTTGGTCGTTATTTTGGTCTTGGTTTTGGTCGTTCTGGTTGTCGCCACCCTGCTGGTTGTTGTCCTGCTGTTGCTGGTTGTCGCTATTCTCGTTCTCTTCGAGCAACTTCTTGGTATAGGCCAAGTTATACTTGGTTTCGAGGTCGTCGGGGTTGATGCGCTGCGCCTGCTTGTATGATTCGAGCGCCTCGTTCAATTTCTGCTGCTGGAACTGCGCATTGCCCAAGTTGTGATACACCTTGGCGGCCTGCTCGGCGGTGAGCAACTCGGGCTTCTCGGTGAGGGCTTTGAGGGTATTCTCCGCCTCCTCGTATCGCTCCTGCTTGTAGAGCGCATCGGCAAGGTTGAAGGCGGCCTCGGGCGACGATGGAGTGTCGATTTGTGCCTGTCGGTACTCCTGCTCGGCGGCGGCGTAGTCGAGAGCCTCGTATGCCTTGTTGCCACTGCGTATGTGCTTGCGCTCGGGGAACATCTGCGCCGAGAGCGAGCCACAGGCACAGAGGAGCAGCACTAACGTCAGGGCGGTGCGAAGGATAGTTGTATGTCGTATGCTTCTATTCATCTCTCTGCTCATTTTGCTCCTCGGTCGAGGCGGGGGTTATATCGACTACCATCTGTTCGGGCTCACCTGCCACCTGCTCCGTCACCTGCTTGGTCTCCTCCACAAAGTAGTAGGCGGCATAGTAGGCCTCCTCGTTCTCCTCGGGGGTGGGTATGTGCTTTGCGAACTTCACAAAGTCGGCCAAGCGGAGTATGCGGCTGAGGTCGCCAAAGTTCTTGGGTGCGAGTGCAAGCGGGGTTACCGCCTCGATAATCTCGTCGGAGGTCATCTCCATAGCCCTCACACCGTAGCGACCGAAGAGGTAGTCGCGCAGGATATCCGTAAGACGGGTGTAGTATTGCTTGTGCTTGTTGTTCTGCCAAACCTTTTGGTTGTGGAGTGCCTCCAACTCGCGTATCGCCTTGATGTGGGGTGGCTCGATGGGGCCTCGCTGCTCCTCCTCGCTTCGCTCCTTGCGACGACGGTGCGCCACCAGATA
Source organism: Tidjanibacter sp. (assembly GCA_017521965.1). GTDB lineage: Bacteria > Bacteroidota > Bacteroidia > Bacteroidales > Rikenellaceae > Tidjanibacter. The sequence goes on from JAFXAY010000026.1 coordinate 5,238, forward strand.
GATGATGGCGGCAAGGGTCAGACACACCAATAGCACAAGGAAGAAGTAGCCCTGCACCTCGCCCAGCACAAGGGGTGTGTCGATGGGGGCCTTGATGTCGTAGATGGTGGTGTTGAGCGTATCGACATTGAGTGTGCCCACCGTGAGTGCTATCTGCTCGGGGGCAAAGAGGGTGTCGGTGATATTCTTGTCAAGGTAGAGTGCGGGGAAGTTGGAGAGGTTGAAAGTGCCCTCCTCAAAACTTGTCAGCACATAGTTGTAGGTAATCTTGTGGCGACGAGTGCCCACCTCCACCGTGTCGATAGGGGCTATGGCGAGTATCTCCAAAGTGCCGCCAATCATATTATCCTCAAAGGTGGCGGGGTTGACTACCTGCGTGAAGTCCTTCTCCACCTCGACCTTCATCACTGCCCTGTCGCCGATGAGTATCGAGTCGGGCGAGAGCGAGAGGTGGATGGTGGGACGACCCTCCGAGGCGGGCTGCTCTGTGGCAGTCGCGCTGAGCGATAGCGTCATCACTATCCCCACAACCAAAACGAACAAAAATTTCAGGTATCTCTTCATCTGTACTCTCTCTATCGACGTTTGAAAAGTTTTATGAGCGACTTGACGTAGTCCTCGTCGGTGGCTACGGTGGCCACATCCACCCGACAGCGGCGCAACAGTCGCTCCATCTCCTCGGTGCGCTCACGCCACGCCTCGGCATAACTCTCGCGCACTCGGCGCGACGAGGTATCGACCCATACGCCCGCCCCCGTCTCGGCATCCTTCATCTCCACAATGCCCACGTCGGGTAACTCGGCCTCGCGCGGGTCGTAGAGGCGGATGCTCACTATATCGTGCTTGGAGGAGGCTATGCGCAGGCTCTCCTCAAAGGCGGTGGTGTCGGCCGACGAGGTGAGGAAGTCGGAGATGAGGAAGGCGGTGCAACGCTTTTTGAGTGCGCTGGTCAGGTAGCGCACAGGCTCGGCAAGCGAGGTGCCGCTGCTCTCGGGGCGGAACTCGATGAGCTCGCGGATAATCATCAGGATATGCGAACGACCCTTCTTGGGCGGTATGAACTTCTCGATACGGTCGCTGAATAGTATGCAACCCACCTTGTCGCCTGTCTCGGAGGCGGAGAAGGCCAAGACTGCCGCAATCTCGGTGAGGAGATTTTTCTTGATTTTCTCGGTCGAGCCGAAGCCTCGCGAGCCACTCACATCGACCATCAGCATCATTGTCAGCTCGCGCTCCTCCTCATATACCTTGATATGGGGCTTGTTGCTGCGCGCTGTGACGTTCCAGTCGATATCTCGCACATCGTCGCCCACGCGGTACTCGCGCACCTCGCTGAATGCCATACCACGACCCTTGAAGGCACTATGGTAGTGGCCGGCAAAGATGTCGCTCGACAACCCGCGTGTCTTAATCTCTATCTTGCGAACCTGTTTGAGAATCTCGCTACTCTTCTCTTCTCTCATTGTCTATCTAACTGTCGGTTAGTTCGTTAGGGTACTATAACGGCGTTGAGTATCTCGGTGATAATCTCCTCGGTGGTGACGTTCTCGGCCTCAGCCTCGTAGGTCAGACCGATACGGTGGCGCAGCACGTCGTGGCACACAGCGCGCACATCCTCGGGAATCACATAGCCTCTGCGCTTGATAAATGCGTAGGCCTTCGACGCCTTAGCCAGCGAGATACTTGCACGGGGCGAGCCACCGTAGGCAATCATCGAGGAGAGGTGGCCGAGGCCATACTCCTGAGGCTCACGGGTGGCAAAGATGATGTCGATGATATACTTCTCGATCTTCTCGTCCATATAGACCTCGTTCACCACCTCGCGTGCCTTGACGATGTCATCGGGGGTGATTACGCGGTTGGGCTTGGGCATACCCGTGCCTGCAAGGTTCATACGGATAATGTCGCGCTCCTCCTGACGTTTGGGGTAGGTGATTTTCACCTTCATCATAAAGCGGTCCACCTGCGCCTCGGGCAGAGGATAGGTACCCTCCTGCTCCAAGGGGTTCTGGGTGGCCAGCACGAGGAAGGGGCGGGGCAGAGCGAAGGTCTCGTCGCCGATGGTCACCTGTCGCTCCTGCATCGCTTCGAGGAGTGCGCTCTGCACCTTGGCGGGCGAGCGGTTAATCTCGTCGGCGAGTACGAAGTTGGCGAATACGGGGCCCTTCTTCACTGTGAACTCCTCCTGCTTCTGCGAGTAGATGAGCGTACCGATAACATCGGCGGGCAGCAGGTCGGGAGTGAACTGTATGCGGCTGAACTTGGCATCGACAGCCTGCGAAAGGGTGGTGATGGCAAGTGTCTTAGCCAAGCCCGGCACACCCTCCAAGAGTATGTGTCCGTTGCTCAGCAGACCAATCAACAGTGTGTCAATCAGGTGTTTCTGACCGACGATAACCTTGCCAATCTCCATATTCAGAGCATCGACAAAGAGGCTCTCGCGCTCTATGCGCTCGTTGAGTTCCTTGATGTTTACTACTTCGTTCATATTATATTTTTTGTGCTTTGTTTTCTTGCTATCAAAAATAACGTAATAACCCTCCGCTTATTGTCAGAGAGTATGCGGAAAATTATCTCCCACTAAGTGACAAAGATACAACTTTTTTTGAGGTTAAATCGTATAAAAAACTTTTCCGACACCCTTTTTCACCGTATATTTGTCCAAGATATGAAAATGGAGAACGAAACAGTGTCGAAAATTCTGGATAACCTCAATCCGGAGCAGTGCCGCGCGGTGGAGAACTACGACCACACCGCACTGATTATTGCGGGTGCAGGCTCGGGCAAAACCCGTGTGCTGACCCACCGAATAGCCTATATGATTGAACAGGGAGTCCCTGTGCGCTCAATTCTCGCCCTCACCTTTACCAACAAGGCGGCGCGCGAGATGCGCGAACGTGTCGATGCGCTTATCGGCGAGCGTAGTCGCTACCTCTGGCTCGGCACCTTCCACTCCATATTTGCCAAGATACTCCGCTTCGAGGGCAAGGCACTCGGCTATGCCGACAACTTCACCATCTACGACCAAGAGCAGAGCCGCACGCTTATTGGTAAGATAATCAAGGAGATGAACCTCTCCGACGAGACCTACAAGCCACGCGATGTGCAGTCGCGCATCTCGCTTGCCAAGAACAACCTCATCACCTCCGCCGCCTACGAGGCCAACGCCTCGCTCGTGGGGCAGGACAGGGAGCAGCGACGACCCCACATCTTCGAGATTTACAAGCGTTACGATGCCCGTTGCCGAGCCGCCAATGCTATGGACTTTGACGACCTGCTGGTCAATGTCAATATACTCTTCCGCGACTTCCCCGAGGTGCTGGCAAAGTATCGCGACCGCTTTAAGTATATGTTGGTCGATGAGTATCAGGATACCAATTATGCGCAGTACCTCATCTTGCGCCGATTGGCGAGTGGCGAGGGTGGCTCGCGCTTGTGCGTGGTGGGCGACGATGCACAGAGCATCTACTCCTTCCGTGGCGCAAAGGTGGAGAATATCTTGCTCTTCCGCAACGATTTCCCCGATGCACGACTCTACAAGTTGGAGCGTAACTATCGCTCCACGCAGACCATTGTCAACGCCGCTAACAGCGTGATAGACAACAATAAACACAAAATCGGCAAGCAGAGTTATTCGGAGAACGACTTTGGCGAGAAGATAGCGGTGTTGCGTGCCTACACCGATAGCGAGGAGGCACAGATGGTCGCCTCGGCAATCCGCACCAGTGTCCGCTCGGCGGGTATCGGGTGGGACAAGGTGGCGGTGCTCTACCGTACCAATGCCCAGTCGCGCGCCTTGGAGGAGGCGCTCCGACGCAACAACATACCCTATCGCATCTATGGCGGTCGCTCCTTCTACGACCACAAGGAGATACGCGATATGCTTGCCTATATCCGACTGATTGTCAACCCGAAAGATGATGAGGCATTTCTCCGCATCGTCAACTATCCCGCTCGCGGAATAGGCGATGTCACCCAAGGCCGACTGCGCACCCTCGCCACTGAGCACGGGGTGAGCATCTGGGAGGCCCTCGCCTCGCTCACCCCCGAGAGCCCCGAGTGGAAGACGCTGGGGGCAAAGGTGAAGGAGTTTGTGGCACTCATCAGCGAGATATCGCTCAGTCGCACCGATAAGAGCCTCTATGAGTTCGGCCTGATGGTGGCTACCCGCTCGGGTATCCTCAATGCCCTCACCCTTGCAGGCCCCGATGGTGCCGATGCCAAGGCCAATGTAGAGGAGTTGCTCAACTCGATGCAGGAGTTCACCAAGGAGAAGAGCCAACTCCCCGCCGAAGAGGGCGAGCCGACAGAGCCTACCATCGAGGAGTGGCTGCAAAATGTGGCACTGCTGACCGATATGGATAAGGAGAGCGATGGCGCCGCACGTGTGACGCTGATGACCGTCCACGCATCTAAGGGCTTGGAGTTCGACACCGTATTTATCGTGGGCTTGGAGGAGCAACTCTTCCCCTCGCTGAAATCTATGGGCGACGAGGCACAACTCGAAGAGGAACGACGCCTATTCTATGTGGCACTCACACGCGCCGAGCGTCAGGCGACACTCTCCTTTGCGCAGACACGCTATAAGTGGGGCAACACCGAGTTCTGTCGCCCGAGCCGCTTTCTCAAAGAGTTGGACCAACGCTATCTGGATATCCGCTTCGACCCCGACGAGGATAACGAGGAGAACCCCTTGGAGCGACTGCGCCGACAGCATAGCGAGAATAGCCGCTCGTCGGAGGGTGGCTATGGCGCACGCCGATATGGTGGCGCAAGTGGCTCTCGATATGGTGGTTACCAACCTAAGCAAGCCGCTAAGCCACAACCCGAAAGGCCTCGCCCGATTACCCCCGCCAACCCTGCTTCGTTGCGCAAAATTGGCTCGCCGAGTGGCTCTGCCGCCGCTGCTGCTGTGCCACTCGATGCACCCAAGGTGGGCGACCGCGTGATACACGCCAAGTTCGGACCGGGCAACGTAGTGGAGGTAGAGCCATTGGCTACCGACCTGAAAGTGACGGTCGAGTTCGATAATCCCTCGGCAGGTAAGAAGACGCTGCTGAACAAATTCGCCAAATTGCAAAGATTGTAATGTAAATAACGTGGAAAGGTTTTATACAGAGGTATTTAGACTATTGTCGGAGGCTATTCCCGAGCCTGAGACCGAGTTGCACTACAACTCTCCCTACGAGTTGTTGGTGGCTGTTATGCTCTCGGCGCAGTGCACCGACAAACGTGTCAATATGACCACCCCTGCACTCTTCGAGCGCTTCCCGACCCCGCAGGCTATGGCTGAGGCCTCGGCAGAGGAGATTTTCCCATATATCAAGAGCATCTCCTACCCGAATAATAAGGCGAAGAATTTGGCCAAGATGGCGAAGATGCTGGCAGGCGAGTTTGGTGGCGTGGTCCCCGACACTGTCGAGGAGTTGGAGCGACTGCCGGGCGTGGGCCATAAGACCGCCAATGTGGTTGCCTCGGTGATTTACAATAGGTTGGTGATGCCTGTCGATACCCACGTTCACCGCGTTTCGCGCCGAATCGGCCTTACGGTTGGTGCTAAAAATGTGCGCCAGACCGAGGAGCAACTCTGCACCTACCTCCCCGCCGAACAACTCCCCACTGCCCACCACCTGCTGATACTCCACGGTCGCTACACCTGCACCGCCCGAGCCCCCAAATGCGAGGAGTGCGCATTGGCAGAGGTGTGTAAGAAAGTGATGTAGGGAGTTTGAAATTCAAAATTCAAAGTTCAAAATTCAAAATGATAAGCCAGAGAAGAACTCGATGTTCTTCTCTGGCTTTGTTAGGGAGTGTTAGGGAGTGTTAGGGAGTGTTAGGGAATTTAGGGAATAATGAGAATAATGGGAGTTATGGGAGAATCTTTAAACTCCCTAAATTCCTTAAATTCTCTAAACTCCCTAAACCCGCAAACTCAAACGAAGAAAAACGAAGTTTTTCGCCAAAAGTTTTTTGGTGCCGCTTTTTTACAAAAAAGGGGCAAAATAAAATAACCCTAAAAGAAATACGTCACTTCGCAGAGGGTGTTGCGGGTGCGGGTTTTGCCTTGTGTGGGTGTGGTGAATAGGTCTTCTATTCCGTAGCGGTTGACGAGTGAGAATTGCACCTTGCCCATATTCAGTCCCCACTCCACTATTGGTCCTCCTTCGTCGGTGCGTATGCCATTGTCGCCGAGTGGTACTTGTTGTTTACCTACGCTAGCTTTGAGTCGTTGTGTGTAGTACCATCCTGCTCCGAGGTAGAGGTATGTGCGGCTGTCGGTCAGTGGCAGTCGTGCGCCTATGGTCAGGGGTGTTGTTATCTGCTCTATGTTGAGGCGTGTGGCTGCTGCGTAGGGCTTGTCGTCGTCGGGCCATTTTGGTGATGACCACTCGTAGCGTGCTCCTGTGCGGAGTGTGAACCAACGCCCTAAGTTGAGCTGGAAGGTGAGGCCTGCGCCGAGTAGCTGCCCATCTTTGCCGCGCAGTGCGCTGTCGGGCCAGCGTACGCTGCTACGCCCGAAGGAGCCTGTTATGCCGAGCTGCGCTATGGGGAGTGCGCTGTGTATTGCTGCGAGCTTCCCTGAGTGCGCGAAGTCGGGGTTGGCTGAGGCGCTCTCTACGAGGGTGGTCATAAAGAGGGTAATCTCTTTGAGTCCGTCGAAGTCTATCTTGTCGGCTGTGTCGCCCGGCTTGTGGTATGGCGATACGGTGCCTGTTGTCACCGCGAAGGTGGGCACTCCGGCCTGCGCGAAGCCACGTGTGTCGGTGGCTGTCATCACCGACCTCTCGTATTGTTTCAGTTTGAGGTTTATGCTGGGTGGCAGGCCAATTATCCACTCGGCGCCATTGTCTATGGTCCCTACGCCCTCTATTGTGAGTCGCTCCGCCTCTTCGAGCCACCCAATCATATCCATACTTATCATCAGGTCTATGCGGTCGGCGGGCATCACCTCGGCGAGGTAGTTGGAGCCGTGGAGGCCCATCTCCTCGGCGTCGAAGGCTACGATGATTACCGAGCGGCCGAGCTTGTCGCGATTTGCTAATAGGTTGCGTGCCAACTCGATGAGTGCCGATGTTCCCGAGGCGTTGTCGTCGGCTCCCGGGTAGATCTGGCCGAGCTGCACGCCGAGGTGGTCGTAGTGTGCCCCGACTACTATGTAACGGTTGCTCAGCGCGGGGTTGTTGCCCTCGATTATGCCTATCACGTTGCGGAAGGTCTTGTTCGGTGCGCCGGCCACGGTGAAGTACTGGAAGTAACTGTCGCCGATGTAGGGCTCTAACCCCATTGCGGCAAACTGCTCGGCTATGTAGTCGGAGGCCTTGGCAGCATCCTCGGTACCCGCCTCGCGACCGCGCAGCTCTTCGGAGGTGAGGAGGTAGAGATGGTCGCGGAGTCGCTCTTCGAGTCGCTTGCCCTGCTGGGCAAATGTTGACGACGATAGTAGCAGCAATAGGGCTGCCAATAGACCTTTTGCAAATCTGTTCATAACTGTATTGATGTGATTGTTAGGCTAATACGATGCCCTTCTCGGCGCACTTGCGGCGCATCTCGTCGGGCCAGATGGAGCTCTGTATCTCGCCGATGTGGGCCTTGCGGAGCAGGAACATACAGAGGCGCGACTGACCGATACCGCCGCCCACAGTCTGTGGCAGCGCTCCGTTGAGCAACGCGCTGTGGAAGGGTAGGGTGAGCTTGCGCTCCTCGCCACGCAGGGTGATTTGGCGGAGCAGTGCCTCGCGGTCAACACGGATACCCATACTCGATATCTCGAATGCTTGACCTAAGATGTTGTTCCAGAGGAGTATATCGCCATTTAGTCCTGTGCGACCACTGCTGTCGGTGGTGCTCCAATCGTCGTAGTCGGCGGCGCGACTGTCGTGTGCCTCGCCATTGGAGAGCGGGCCGCCTATGCCGATGATGAATACCGCACCAAGCTCCTTGGTTATGCGATTTTCGCGCTCCTTGGCGGTGAGGTCGGGCCAACGGTCGAGCAACTCCTGCGAGTGGATAAATGTAATCTGTCGGGGGAGCACGGGTTGCAACTCGGGGAAGGCCTCGGCGAGCCTCTCCTCGGTGTAGAGCAGTGCCGAATAGACTGCGGTGACCGTAGCGCGCAGGTACTCCTCAGTGCGCTCGGTGGGGAGCATCACACGCTCCCAGTCCCACTGATCGACATATATGGAGTGGATGTTGTCGAGTTCCTCTTCGGGGCGCAGGGCGTTCATATCGGTGTAGATGCCTCTGCCTGCCTCCATACCCATCTCGGCGAGTTTCCAGCGTTTCCACTTGGCCAGCGAGTGGACAATCTCGGCACGCTCGCCGGGGAGGTCGCGTATGCCGAACTCCACGGGTCGCTCCTTGCCACTCAGCTCGTCGTTCAGACCGCTGCCGCTGAGCACAACCATCGGGGCGGTGACACGCAGCAGGTTCAACTCTTCGGCGAGTGCCTCTTGGAACAGCTCCTTCACCACCTTGATAGCCTGCTCGGTACGCTCGTAGCTACCGAGCAGGTTGGTGTAATTTTCGGGTATGTATAACATTGTTCTCCTCTCTTTCCTCTCTTTCCTCTCTTTCCACTCTTGGTCGTATCCCCACGAACAAAAGTGTAAAAAAACTACTCGGCGATGATGAGGAAGTAGTTCTTCTTGCCTTTCTGCACGAGCAGATATTTGCCTGCGATGAGTGCCTCGGCGTTGAAGGTAGCGGTTGCATCGGTCACCTTCTCCTTGTTGACCGATACGCCACCACCCTGAATGAGCTTGCGCAACTCGCCCTTCGATGCGAAGAGCTTGCAACGCTCGGCGCAGAGGGTGAGCACGTCGATGCCTGCCTCCAACTCGCTCTTGGCGATGGTGAAGGTGGGCACGCCCTCGAATACCTGCAAGAGGGTCTGCTCGTCGAGTGCGAGGAGAGCCTCCGAGGTGGCACCACCAAAGAGAATCTGCGATGCGCTCACTGCCTTCTCGTACTCCTCGGGCGAGTGTACCATCGAGGTGACCTCCTTGGCCAGACGCTTCTGCAACTGACGCTCGTGGGGTGCTTCGCGGTGAGCAGCAATCAGAGCCTCGACCTCCTCCTGCTCCATCATTGTGAATATCTTGATGTAACGCTCTGCATCCTCGTCGCTCACGTTGAGCCAGAATTGGTAGAACTTGTAGGGCGAAGTGTAGCGCGGGTCGAGCCATACGTTACCACTCTCGGTCTTGCCAAACTTGGTACCGTCGGCCTTCTTGATCAGCGGGCAGGTGAGTGCGAATGCCTCGCCACCGAGTTTGCGGCGGATAAGCTCGGTACCGGTGGTGATGTTACCCCACTGGTCGGAGCCACCCAACTGCAACTTACAGTTCTGATGCTCATAGAGGTAGAAGAAGTCGTAGCCCTGCACCAACTGATAGGTGAACTCGGTGAACGACATACCCTCGCCCTCGCCATTGAAACGCTTCTTCACGGAGTCTTTGGCCATCATATAGTTGACGGTGATGTGCTTGCCGATGTCGCGGATAAACTCCAAGAAGGAGAACTCCTTCATCCAGTCGTAGTTGTTGACCATCACTGCCGCATTGGGAGCGTCGGAGTCGAAGTCGATGAGCTTCGAGAGCTGACGCTTGATGGCCTCCTGGTTGTGGCGCAGGGTCTGCTCGTCGAGCAGGTTTCTTTCGAGCGACTTACCCGAGGGGTCGCCAATCATACCCGTAGCACCACCAACGAGGGCGATGGGACGGTGACCACAATTCTGGAAGTGTTTGAGAATCATTACACTTACTAAGTGACCGATGTGGAGCGAGTCGGCGGTGGGGTCGATACCTACATAGGCGGTAGTCATCTCCTTGGCGAGCTGCTCCTCCAAGCCGGGCATCATATCCTGAATCATACCTCTCCACTCTAACTCCTTAACAAAATTCTTTGCCATTTCTGTACGTTTTTTTATATTTCTTTTCTATTTATAATTATCTATTACATAGTTGGTTGTGGGGTTATTCCACCTCCAAACTGAGTTCCTGAATCAGCCTCTTCAACTCGGGGTTGCGCTCCACCAAGTAGGCGTAGCGGTCCTCGCGGGTGATGGGGCGCGAGTTCTCCTTGGTCTCGCAAATCGTTATCTCCACCTCTATCAATCCGTCGATGCCCGACACCTCGGTCATCGTGCTGACAATCTCGCCACGGTTGCGCATCAACTCCTCGTAGAGGGGCAACGAGGGGACGGTGGCGCATATCTTGTTGCCGCTGATGGTCATCGCCGCAAGGGCAATCGCCAGTCGGGGACGGTTGTTCTTCAACCTCTCCAAGAAGGCGCCGCGCGAGGCGGTCATCTTCTCCTCGCTCTGGGGGTCGATGTGGGTGGGGCCCTTCTCCTCCGCCTCCTGTTGCTCGGCGTGAGCACCACTCAGCACCGCGCCAATCGAGACTCCGAGTGTGGCGGTCGAGGTGGGGCGCTGAGGCTTGGGGGCTGGTGCAGCCTCGGGCTGGGGAGTGGGCTGGGCACTCGGCGCTGTCACTTGGGCAGGCTGGGCGGTCTGTGTGGTAGGTTGTGCGGGTATGGTAGGTGCAACCTGCACTCTCTCAGTGCCTTGTGTGCCCGATGCAACATCGGGTAGCAACTCGGGCAGCGTGAAGCCTACTTCGTCAAAGTCATTTTTTTTTTCGCCCATCGAGCAAGCCTTCATAAGTCCTAACTCAATGTGCAATCGTTGATTTGTTGCCGAGCGAAGCGTTATCTCAACCTCCGACAGCAGCGACATCAGGTCGAATAGTGCGTCGGGGCTCCACTCGCCGCTCTGTGCCTTGTAGCGCTCGGCTATCGAGCCGCTCAGTTCGAGCAGCGACACCGTCTGCGGACTCTTGCAGATGAGCAGGTCGCGCAGGTGGTCGAGCAGGCCACTCAGGAAGGTCGATGCGGAGAAGCCACTACGCAACACCTCGTCGAGCATCAGCAGCAACTGCTGGTAGTCGCCCTCCTTGATGAGCGAGAGAGCACGGAAGTAGGTGTCGTAGTCGAGTACGTTGAGGGTGTGAGCCACGCTCTTGAACTCCAACTTACCGCTGCAAAATGCCACTGCCTTGTCGAACATCGACAGAGCGTCGCGCATTGCACCGTCGGCCTTCTGGGCAATCAGGTTGAGCGATTCGTCGTCGCTCTCCACGCCCTCTTGGCTGGCAATATATCGCAGATAATCAACAGCATCCTCCACCTTGATACGATTGAAATCGTAGATCTGGCATCGCGAGAGGATGGTGGGGAGTATCTTGTGTTTCTCGGTTGTGGCGAGGATGAAAATGGCGTGTGCAGGTGGCTCTTCGAGTGTTTTCAGAAAGGCGTTGAAGGCTGCCTGCGAGAGCATATGCACCTCGTCGATTATAAATACACTGTATCGGCCGACCTGAGGCGGGACACGCACCTGGTCAATCAGGTCGCGGATACTATCGACACCCGTGTTCGATGCTGCATCGAGCTCGTGGATGTTGAAGCTGCGCCCCTCGTTGAAACTCTTGCACGACTCACACTCTCCGCACGCCTCGTTATCGACGGGGTTGGAGCAGTTGATGGCCTTGGCGAAGATACGGGCACAAGTGGTCTTGCCCACACCTCGCGGACCACAGAAGAGATAGGCGTGAGCGAGTTGCCCGCGCTGTATCGCATTTTTGAGTGTGTCGGTCACCTGACTCTGACCTACCACCGAACGGAAGGTTGCAGGTCTGTATTTGCGCGCCGAAACAATGAAGTTATCCATAGGTATTAAATAACTATATTAATGATTTTTCCGGGAACAACGATAACCTTCTTAGGTGTTGCGCCACCGGTATATTTCTGAGCCATCTCGTCGGCCAGCACAGCAGCCTCTACCTCCTCCTTGCTGATGCCCAGAGGGAGGCTCTTCTTGAAGCGCAGTTTGCCATTTACCGATACGGGGTACTCGAAGCTGCTCTCAACCAGATAGTCGGGGTTGCAGACGGGATATGCCGCATCGCACACCGAACTATCGTGACCCAGTGCGTGCCACAACTCCTCGCTGATGTGGGGAGTGAAGGGGGCAAGCAGTACCACCAGCGGCTCCAAAATCTCACGCTTGGAGCAGTTGCCGAGTTCGTTTACACAAATCATAAAGGCGCTGACCGAGGTGTTGAACGAGAAGTTCTCGATATCCTCGCGTACCTTCTTGATGGTCTTGTGCAGTGTCTTCAACTCGGCCGCAGTGGGCTTCTCGTCGTTGACCAAGAGGTTACCATCGCGGTCGTAGAAGCGGTTCCACACCTTACGCAGGAACTTGTGCACACCGTCGATACCGTTGGTATCCCACGGTTTGCTCTGCTCCAACGGGCCGAGGAACATCTCATACATACGCAGAGTGTCGGCACCGTAGCGCTCAACAATATAGTCGGGGTTGACAACATTGTACATCGACTTACTCATCTTCTCGATTGCCCAACCGCAGATGTATTTGCCATCTTCGAGGATAAACTCTGCATCGCGGAACTCGGGTCGCCAAGCGCGGAAAGCGTCGAGGTCGAGCACATCGTTACGCACGATGTTTACATCGACGTGAATCTCTTGGGTGTCGTAGTTACCACGCAGGCCGAGCGACACAAATTTGTTGGTGCCGACCACGCGATATACAAAGTTGCTGCGACCCTGAATCATACCCTGATTTACCAACTTCTTGAAGGGCTCCTCCTCGCAAACATAGCCGAGGTCGAAGAGGAATTTGTTCCAGAAACGCGAGTAGATGAGGTGACCTGTTGCGTGCTCAATACCGCCCACATAGAGGTCAACATTGCGCCAATACTGATTAGCCTCGGGGCTTACAAGAGCCTCCGAGTTGTGAGGATCCATATATCGCAGATAGTATGCCGACGAGCCTGCAAAGCCAGGCATTGTGCTCAGTTCCAGAGGATAACCATCGTACTTCCAGCCCTCTACTCTTGCCAAAGGTGGCTCGCCCTGCTCTGTTGGACCGAAGTCCTTTACAGGAGGCAGGCAGAGTGGCAACTCCTCCATAGAGAGAGGCTGCGCCACGTCGTCCTTATAGTAGATGGGGAAGGGCTCACCCCAATAGCGCTGGCGGCTGAAAATAGCGTCGCGCAGACGGTAGTTCACCTTGCGCGCACCAATTCCGCGGGCCTCCACCTCGTCGAGCATACGCTCGATAGCCTCCTTTACGTCGAGGCCTGTGAGGAACTCCGAATTTATCAATTTGCCGCTTTTGGCATCGTAGCTTGCCTCTTCTACATCGCCACCCTCGACAACGGGCACGATGTCCAGACCGAAGTGGCGTGCAAAGGCCCAGTCGCGCGAGTCGTGAGCAGGTACTGCCATAATGGCGCCCGTACCGTAACCCGCCAATACATAGTCGCTGAGGTAGATGGGTATCTCCTTACCGTTGAAGGGGTTGCAGGCGTAAGCACCTGTGAAGACACCTGTCACTCGACGGGTCTCGGCGATACGCTCACGCTCCGAGCGCTTCTTGGTCTGCTCGATGTACTCCTCGACCGCTGCGCGCTGCTCGGGGGTCGCCAACTCCAAAGCCCACTCGTGCTCGGGAGCCAACACCATAAATGTCACACCGAATACAGTATCCGCGCGTGTGGTGAAAATCTCCAACTTGCGGTCGCTACCCTTGATGGGGAAGAACATCTGCGCACCGGTGCTGCGACCAATCCAGTTGCGCTGTATCTCTTTGAGCGACTCGCTCCACTCCAAAGAGTCGAGTCCCTCCAAAAGTCGTTGTGCATAGGCGGTTACGCGAAGCAACCACTGCTTCATACGACGCTGCTCCACGGGGTGACCGCCACGCTCCGAGAGGCCATCTTTCACCTCGTCGTTGGCGAGCACTGTGCCGAGTGCGGGACACCAGTTCACCATAGTGTCGGCGCGGAAGGCGAGGCGGTAGTTCTGCAACACCTGCTCACGCTCTGCCTCGTTCTTCGCTGTCCACTCGGCGGCGGTGAAACTCATAGGCTCGGTGCAGGCTGCGTCGATACCCTCGGTACCCTTCTGCTCGAAGTGAGCGATGAGCTGGCTGATGGGGAGAGCCTTACCCGCAATGTTGCAGTAGTAGCTGTCGAACATTTTGAGGAATGCCCACTGAGTCCACTTGTAATACTCTGGGTCACAGGTGCGTACCTCGCGGTCCCAATCGTAGCTGAAACCGATTTTGTCCATCTGGCTACGGTAGCGTGCAATGTTCTCCTCGGTAGTCACTGCGGGGTGCTGACCGGTCTGAATTGCGTACTGCTCGGCAGGCAGACCAAAGGCGTCGTAGCCCATCGGGTGGAGTACGTTGAAACCACACAATCGTTTGTAGCGGGTGTAGATATCCGAGGCTATGTAGCCAAGCGGGTGACCTACGTGAAGTCCCGCACCCGAGGGGTAGGGGAACATATCCAAAACGTAGAATTTGGGTTTCGAAGAATCGACCTCGACGTGGTAGATTCCCTGCTCGCGCCAAGCCGACTGCCATTTGCTTTCTATCTCCTTGAAATTGTACTCCATATCGTTGTGTTTTGTTCTAAATTCGATTTGAAATGGTCGCTTTATCCCGCAAAGTTAAGAAACAATTCGCCAATTCCCTAATACTTTTTTACATTTTCCTACTAATTGGCAGAATATGTGTGGTTTAGAGTTGTGGTGCGGGTTGATGAGATAAGCGAAAATGATAGTTTTTGAAATTCTATAAGAAAAAAGAATAAACATTGTCCCAGAAAATGGTGCTAAACGGGGCTAAAATCCTGAAAAATGTGGGAAATAGCGCAAAAAAAGTTCACATTATATATTGTATATCAAAAAAAATGCGTATCTTTGCACGCCCGTGCGAAAGCGGGAAATGAGATAAACAATTAAAAATCAATCAAAAAATTAAAGGACAAGTAAAAAATGCCAACTATTCAACAGTTAGTAAGAAAAGGAAGAGTGCAGTTGGAGATGAAGAGTAAATCTCCTGCACTTGATGCGTGTCCGCAGCGTCGTGGCGTGTGTGTGCGTGTTTACACCACCACCCCCAAGAAGCCTAACTCTGCGATGCGTAAAGTAGCCCGTGTGAAGTTGACCAACCAGAAAGAGGTGAACGCCTATATCCCTGGTGAGGGCCACAACTTGCAGGAACACTCCATTGTTTTGGTACGCGGTGGTCGTGTAAAAGACC
>JAFXAY010000027.1 GCA_017521965.1 Tidjanibacter sp.
GAACGTCGTGAGACAGTTCGGTCTCTATCTGTTGTGGGCGTAGGAAATTTGAGGGAACCTGACTTTAGTACGAGAGGACCGAGTTGGACGAACCTCTGGTGTACCGGTTATGCCGCCAGGTGTATCGCCGGGTAACCACGTTCGGCATGGATAAGCGCTGAAAGCATCTAAGCGCGAAGCCACTCCCAAGATTAGATTTCCCTTGAGGGTCGTAGGAGACTACTACGTTGATAGGCTGCAGGTGTAAAGTCAGTGATGGCAAAGCCGAGCAGTACTAATTACCCGAAAGGCTTTCTCGAAACTGCTCTTTTCTCATTCCGAATAGTCAATGACACTATATCGGAGTCGTCGAACTGATAATGCCGTCTGGCGCTGACCGCTTGGTCACCTCCCCAGACACTATGGCAAAAGACTCTGAATAAGATTAAGGTGGTTATAGCAGTGAGGTCCCACCTCTTCCCATCCCGAACAGAGAAGTTAAGCTCACTCACGCCGATGATACTGCATTTAGTTGTGGGAAAGTAGGTAGCCGCCTCTTTAAGCCAAATCCGAAAGGGTTTGGCTTTTTTTTTATGCCAAACCCTTTCGGATACAGCCCGCCTTATATGGCGGGCTTTGGCTTAAAGAGGCGGCCTTGCCGCCACCCGTGCGTTTACCCACCCCCTAAATCCCCCTCCTGTGAGGGGGATATGCCTTCGGCAATCCCGAGTGCTTTACCCACCCCCAAGCCCCCGCCTTGGCGGGGGATGTGTCTCTCGGCTACGCCTCGGGCGAAATTGCGGGCACTACCGTTAGTGGGTTTGAGAGGTAGCGGGCACGACCGTTGTTAATTATGGGAATACCCATTGAGCCTATCGGGCCTATTGGGCTTACTTAAATAGGCCCAATAAGCCTAATAGGCATAATAGGCAAGAGGGAGTTTTAAGAATGCAAAATTCAAAATGATTTAGTGAGTGTTAGTGTGTGTTAGGGAATATAGTGAGATTAGGGAACATAGGGAATCCTGGGAGTTGTGGGAGAATCTTTAAACTCCTTAAACTCTTTAAATTCACTAAACTCCCTAAACTCCCTAAACTCTCTATTTAAGTCTCTTTAACTCCTTATCATCATACTCGCGGGTAGCAAAATTGCTACCCGTGAGTATGTGGGGTGGTGGTTTTGTTTTGTGGGAGGGTCTTCCGTATACGCGGGTAGTAAAATTGCTACCCGCGAGTATGTGGGGCGGGTGTGGTAGTGATAGGGAGTATAAGGAGTTTAGAGAGATTAGGGAATTTAGGGAGTAAAGGGATTAACTGTTTAAAGATATGCACGGGCAGTAAAAATGCTACCCGTGCATATTTGATTTATTGTTGACCAGCAGATAGTATTTAGCCTAATCAGAGGGCTAACTACCATATTTTTGAGAAACTCTTCTTTTATGGTTTTCAACTATCATCGGATTGAGTCCATTTTTAGCAGCTTCTGATAGTAGGCGTACTATCTCCCATTTATTCTTATATATACAATGTGGGTTGCTAATAATAATCTGTCCTATAGTCTTTTCCAACTGGCTCTTATAAATTACATATGTCCTTGGTGGAATGTTGTCTATTTGTTTTAGTGTCGCATTACCACTAAACACAATAATGGAATAAAAAGGGATATTGTTTAATTGTTCGGACAATTCTCTGAGATGCTTGATATGCTGTTGATTCTGTTTAATAGGATTGTAAAAGCGATACTTTTCGCTGCCATAGGCCATTACTTGCGTCCATTGTTCGTGCATCCCATTGCCGAATATCCAGCCTCCGTAGTTTTTGTCTTCTATTACAATTATACCCACCTCCGTTGCGACAACAATGTCGACTTGGGAATAGCAATCATTACCTAAATAGATATATAGATTGTGATAGACAGCAGTGTCTTTGAAACCTAGTTCAAGAAGACGCCTTTTGAGAGCCAACTCTGTATCTTCATCATAATTGAAGCTATTAATCCATCTTCTAAACCGACTATTATAGTCTTCAACCTGAGATCTACTGGCACTGCTCGAATGTTCTATGCTGCCAATTTTGCGAGTATTGCCTATATTGCGCGTACTTTGTCCAGATTGTTTAGGCGAATTATCCCTATCTCTTAACACCGCAATCACTGCCAGAAAGATTATTAATGATAGGACGCTAATCATGGTTATCTGTATTATATTGGTTCACTCTCTTTCAAAGATACGAATATATATTATAAATAGCAAGATGCGATACAATACATACTGTTCAAAAGGTACGTCGAAGGGAAAAACATTTCATCTATCCGTAGGTACTATCCGAAGCCAATAGACAACTCGGTCGGTGCTTTTGTTGGGTTAACCCTACATATGTGGAGTGAAAAGTGGCAAAAATGGGGTATGTGTGGCGGTTGGTGGGGTGGATTGTGGCGAGTGGAGCACCTAGCAGAGGCGATTTGTCGTAATTTTGCATTGTCGATTGAGACCGAGAGAGTCCGAGAGATATGGCAAGGAGAGTTCCTGCGCTATTATATAAATAGGTATATATGTTAGCCGATTATTTTGTAACTTTGGTAATCGGTATTAAAAAAGAGAGATAATGCAAAAACTGAGAATTATTGTATTGGCAAAGCAGGTGCCCGACACGCGCAATGTCGGCAAAGATGCGATGACCCCCGAGGGTACTGTAAATCGTGCTGCACTGCCTGCCATCTTCAACCCCGAGGATTTGAACGCCTTGGAGCAGGCGCTCCGACTCAAAGAGCGTTTCCCCGGCTCGACCGTGCACGTGCTCACAATGGGTCCCGGACGTGCGGCAGAGGTAATTCGTGAGGCGCTCTACCGTGGTGCCGATGGTGGTTACCTGCTCTCCGACCGTGCATTTGCCGGTGCGGACACTCTGGCAACCTCATACGCACTCGCCACAGCCATCAAGAAGATAGGTGATTTCGATATAATCCTGGGTGGTCGTCAGGCTATCGATGGCGACACCGCGCAGGTGGGCCCTCAGGTGGCTCAGAAGTTGGGCGTGGCGCAAATCACTTATGCTGAGGAGATTATCGACGTTACCGAGAGTCGCATCACCGTGCGTCGTCACATCGACGGTGGTGTGGAGGTCGTTGAAGGTCCTCTGCCCGTAGTGATCACCGTAAATGGTTCGGCGGCTCCCTGTCGTCCTGCCAATGCCAAGTTGGTACAGAAATACAAACGCGCCAAGGGTCGTCAGGAGCGCACCGAGGGTGAGCCTTACGCACACCTCTACGACGAGCGTCCCTACCTGAACATCACCGAGTGGGGTGTAGCCGATGTTGATGGTGACACCGCGCAGTGTGGTCTCTCCGGCTCGCCCACCAAGGTAAAGCAGGTGGAGAACATTGTATTCCAGGCCAAGGAGAGCAAGACAATCACCGACAGCGATGCCGACATCGAGGGGCTGATTTGCGAGCTGCTCGCCGCACACACTATTGGTTAAGAAAAAATAGAGAAACAGAGATATGAACAACGTATTTGTATATTGCGAGTGGGAGGGCACAGCGGTTGCCGAGGTGTCGCAGGAGTTGCTCACCAAGGGACGCAAGTTGGCCGACACTCTGGGCTGCAAGTTGGAGGCTATCGTGGCAGGCGCAGACCTATCGGGTGTGGAGTCACAGGTGTTGCCCTACGGTGTAGATGTATTGCACATCTTCGACGACAAGGACCTCTACCCCTACACCTCGCTGCCCCACGCATCGATATTAATCAACCTCTTCCGTGAGGAGAAGCCCCAAATCTGTCTGATGGGTGCCACGGTAATCGGTCGCGACCTCGGTCCGCGCGTATCGTCGGCTCTCCACAGCGGTCTGACTGCCGACTGCACCTCGTTGGAGATTGGTCCCTACGAGGACAAGAAGAGCGGCAAGAGTTACGACAACCTCCTCTACCAAATCCGTCCCGCCTTTGGTGGCAACATCGTAGCCACCATCGTCAACCCCGAAAACCGTCCCCAGATGGCGACCGTGCGTAAGGGTGTGATGAAGCGCGAGGTGGTAAGCCCCGATTACAAAGGCAACATAGTACGTCACAAAGTGGCTGACTATGTGAGCGATACCGACCGAGTAGTCCGAGTATTGGAGCGTCACGTGCAGAAGGCTGCCAACAACCTCAGCGGTGCGCCCATCGTCGTAGCAGGTGGCTACGGTATGGGCTCCAAGGAGGGCTTCGATATGCTCTACGAGTTGGCCGAGGTGCTCCACGCCGAGGTGGGTGCAAGTCGTGCCGCCATCGACGCGGGCTACTGCGACCACAGTTTGCAGATTGGTCAGACAGGCGTCACCGTACGTCCCAAGCTCTACATCGCCTGCGGTATCTCAGGTCAGATTCAGCACATTGCGGGTATGCAGGAGAGTGGCATCATCATCTCCATCAACTCCGACCCCGCAGCGCCCATCAACTCCATAGCCGACTATGTGGTAGTAGGCCGAGTGGAGGACGTAATCCCCAAGATGATTAAGAGTTATAAACAGAACAGCAAGTAACACAGATAATTATGGCAAATTACTATAAGAGTACTCCCGAACTCGCCTATCACCTGCATCACCCGCTGATGGAGCGCATCTGCGCCCTGCGCGAGCGCGACTACCGCGACAAGGAGGAGTACGACTATGCACCTCTCGACTTTGAGGACGCAATGGATTCCTACGAAAGAGTGTTGGAGATTGTGGGTGAACTCTGTGGGGAGATCATTGCTCCCAATGCCGAGGGTGTCGACCACGACGGGCCCTCACTTGCTGAGGGTCGTGTGACCTACGCCCCGGGTACTCAGCAAAACCTCGACGCAACACGTCAGGCAGGCCTGATGGGTATGGCGATGCCCCGTCGTTATGGCGGTCTGAACTTCCCCATCGTCCCCTACATGATGGCTGCCGATATGGTGAGCAGTGCCGATGCCGGCTTCGAGAACCTCTGGGGATTGCAAGACTGCGCCGAGACACTCTACGAGTTCGGCACACCCGAGCAGCACGAGCGATACATACCCCGTGTATGCGCAGGCGAGACTATGTCGATGGACCTCACCGAGCCCGACGCAGGTAGCGACCTACAAAGCGTGATGCTCCGCGCAACGTGGAGCGAGGAGCGCGGTTGTTGGTTGCTCAATGGCGTGAAGCGTTTTATCACCAATGGTGATGCCGACATACACCTTGTACTCGCCCGCTCCGAGGAGGGAACACGCGACGGACGTGGTCTGTCGATGTTCATCTACGACAAGCGCAACGGTGGCGTAAACGTGCGCCGCATCGAGAACAAGATGGGTATCAAAGGGTCGCCCACCTGCGAGTTGGTATATAAAGATGCTCCCGCAGAGCTTTGCGGCAGTCGTCGTCTGGGTCTCATCAAATATGTGATGGCACTGATGAACGGTGCACGCTTAGGCATTGCTGCTCAGAGTGTTGGCCTCTCGCAGCGTGCATACGACGAGGCTGTGGCATACGCCCGCGACCGTCGTCAATTTGGCAAGCCCATCGAGCAGTTCCCCGCAGTATATGATATGCTCGCCACAATCAAAGCAAAGCTCGACGCATCGCGCACACTCCTCTACGAGACCTCGCGTTACGTCGATATATACAAGGCACTCGACGACATTGCCCGTGAGCGCACCCTCACACCCGAGGAGCGTGCCGAGCAGAAGCGTTACTCCAAGCTCGCCGACAGCCTCACACCCCTCGCAAAGGGTATGGGCAGCGAGTACGCCAATCAGAACACCTACGACTGCATACAGATTCACGGTGGCTCGGGCTTTATGAAGGAGTACGCCTGCGAGCGCATATATCGCGATGCACGCATCACCTCCATATACGAGGGTACAACACAGCTCCAAACCGTAGCCGCAATACGCTATGTGACAAATGGTTTCTACTTGGAGCAGATTCGTGCATACGAGGCCGAGCAAGTGACTGACGAGTGGCTGCCTCTCAAAGCGACACTCGCCGAGATGTCAGCCAAATATGAGGCAGCAGTGGCAAAAGTGGTTGAGAGTCAGAACCAAGAGCTCCTTGACTTCTGCGCACGACGCCTCGTGGAGATGGCGACAGTGACCATAATGGGACACCTCCTCGTGCGCGACGCCAACGCCGCACCCGCACTATTCGCACGCTCGGCAAAGGTATATGTGCGCTACGCAGCAGCCGAAGTGGCAAAACACGTGGCATACATAAACAACGTGTGCGCCGACGACCTCGCCGACCACCGAGCAACACAAGAATAAAGAAACACACATCCATTTTTAAGGCAATTATAGTAGGCAAGGAGAGATGCTGTGAAGCACCTCTCCTTGTTGTTTTTTTGTTTTTGTTGTTTTGCCCCTTTTTTGTAAAAAAGCGGCACCAAAAAACTTTTGTGCTATTTAGTTTGCGTGTTTAGGAGTTACTTTGTAGTAACTACAAACAAAATAGAGAGATATGTTCTGCTCAAATAAATTTGGCAGCCCCATATCTCTCTATTTCATTTGTACCCTCTACGAGGGTATCCCCTAAACCCGAGAAACCAAGTATTACATAAAAGGATTATTGTTGAAAGTCTATTATTGTAAAAGAGTCTAAGCGGTTTTCCCTAAGCTCCCTAAGCTCCCTAAGCTCCCTAAGCTCCCTAACACTCCCTAAACTCTCTAAATTCCCTAAGCTCTCTTCAACTCCCTTCAATTCTCTTCGTTATTCTCCTGTTTGTTCTTCTCGATTATCTCCATAAACTGCTCAGAGTAGCTCTTGGAGATGGGAATCGGGCGGATAGAGTTGTGGTCGAGGACGATAAAGGTGTTGCCGCGCTCGTTGCGCAAAAGTTTTATCTTGTTGATATTCACCAAGTAGGAGCGGTGGCAGCGGTGCATAGGTGTCTGGGCACACATCTCCTCCACAGCCTTAGTGCGCGCGCGGAGCATATAGTTATTCAGTTTGCCATCGCTCTCGTAATAGACCTTCACATAGTTGTCCTGTGACTCCATATAGTAGAGTGCGTCAATCCCCACCGAGAGTTTCAGGTTGCCATTATAGTCGTAGAGGTTGACCAGATGGTCGGCAGCCTCGTGGCGGGCGTGGCGGCGGGTGAGGGCAGCCGCAAGTTCCTCCTTCTTGGTTTGGAGTGCGGCATACATTGTGATAAAGGTATAAGGAATTGCGAGGATAAGCGCAACACAGAGTGTCGTACGCAGCAGCAGCGGGCCGATTTTGACCTCGACAGGCATCTCAGGCAGGATAATCAGCGAGGTGTAGAGCAGGTAGAAGAGTGCAATAACTACCATCTCCACCGCCAGCCATATCACATATTCGGTCATCAGTATCACCTCTCTGCGTTTCTGCACTGCGGCGAGCAGTGACTTGCTGATGGCGAGCAGCACGATAGCGCCTGCGTAGAAAACTATGGTATTGAGTGCCACTTTGGGTGTCTCAAATCCGAACCAAGCTGTGCCCGTAAATGGTGCGTAGATAACCATAAACAGCATAGAGAAGATAGTAACAAAGACTATCGACGACCATAGGTATCTACGGCTGAACAGATATTTTGGAACTTCATTTTTCATCTCTTGATTTACGCTTTGTTTGGCGAAACAAAAGTGCTAAATTTGTTGAAGAATTGCAATAGTTTCACCACAAAAAACGCCACTTTCGCCACTCTTCACTCCCTTTTGCCACATTTGGGAGCACCGAAAAATGAGCGTTATTACATTTGCGATGTTCCTCAGAACGCTATTTCGGCCGAGGAATTTATGTGAGTTAAACTAAATGCAAAGCGTATGAAAATTATTGGAACCGGTAGAGCGCACCCCGCCTTCACCCTCACCAATGCGATGCTCGAAGAGATTCTCGACACCAGCAATGAGTGGATTGTGGAGCGCACGGGTATCAGCCAGCGCCAGATTATTACCAACGAGAAGTTGGAGGAGCTGGCAGCCGAGGCAGCGCGCAACGCACTCGACGATGCGGGACTCTCGCCAAGCGATATCGACTTGGTGATATGCTCCAACGTGGTCAACGAGTACGTCACACCATCACTCGGCTGTCTGGTCGAAGGGTTGATTGGCGCGTCGTGTCCTACCTATGATATAAATGCAGCCTGCTCAGGATTTGTATATGCACTGAGCACTGCCGAGGCATACCTCCGCTCGGGAATGTTCGAGCGCATACTCATCGTATGTGCCGAGGAGCCTACCCGTATGGTCAATTGGCGCGACCGTGCCACCTGTGTCCTCTTTGGCGATGCAGCAGGTGCGATAGTGGTTACCGCAGGCGACGACTTGAAGGCTATCCGCATCACCGCCAACCCAAAACGTGAGGTGTTGCGCTACGAGCGTGTATTGGAGCCCACCCCCTACATCACCAAGGAGGAGCGCGATGTGCCCCTCTTTATGAATGGTCGTGAGGTGTTCAAGACCGCGGTGACCTCCTCGATTGCCGATGTGGAGAGTGTGCTCAGCGAGGCCGGCGTAAACAAAGACGAGGTGAAGTATTACATACTCCACCAAGCCAACATCCGCATCATCGACTCTATTCGTGAGCACTTCCGTCAGCCTGTCGAGAAGTTCCCGCGCAATGTCGATAGATTTGGCAATACCTCCTCGGCAAGTATCCCTCTGATGCTCGACCAGATGAGTCGTGAGGGACAACTCCGCAAGGGCGACAAAATAGTGCTCAGCGCCTTCGGAGCAGGATTTACCACCGCAGCCTGTCTGATTGAGTGGTCGAAATAGTAATAAATAAAACAAGCAAACATAATGAAAGAGAGAAGAGTTGTCATTACCGGTATGGGCGTGGTTACGCCTGTGGGTAACAGCGTGGAGGAGTTCTGGAACAACCTCACCGAGGGTTACTGCGGTATCGACTATATCAAGGGTTACGACGACATCACCCTCCCCGTACGTCTGGCAGGTCAGATTCGCGACTTCGACCCCAAAGCGTGGGGTGTCGATGCAGGTAGCATTCGACGTAGCGACACCTACTGTCAATATGCGATGGTGGCGGCTATCCAAGCGATGAATCAGAGTGGCTTGGAGAGTGGCGAGAACATAGCACCCGAGCGTCTGGGTGTCTATATCGGGTCGGGTATCGGCGGTATCAACACCTTTGTAAACGAAACAGTAAAGCTGATGAACGAGGGCGCAGAGCGCATATCGCCCCTCTTTATCCCGATGATGATATCGAACATCGCGGCGGGCAATGTGGCTATCCGCTTCAACGCGCAAGGCCCCTGCCTCCCCGTGGTGACCGCCTGTGCAACAGGTACTCACTCGGCAGGTGAGGCCTACCGTGCTATCCGCTACGGTTATGCCGACGCCATTATCACCGGTGGTGCCGAGGCCGCTGTTCACCCCATTTCGATAGGTGGCTTTGCCAACAGCAAGGCTCTCTCGCGTAGCGAGAAGCCCGACGAGGCATCGCTCCCCTTCGACTCGCGTCGCGCAGGCTTCGTGATTGCCGAGGGCGCAGGTGTGATGGTGATGGAGGAGTATGAGCACGCAGTGGCTCGTGGCGCTACCATCTACGCGGAGGTGTGCGGCTATGGCAATAGTTGCGATGCGCACCACTACACTGCACCTCGTCCCGACGGGTCGGCAGCAGCGCGCGCTATCCGTCTATCGCTCGACGAGGCGGGCTACACCCCTCACGATAGCCTCTACATCAACGCCCACGGTACGGGTACTCCGCTCAACGACAAGTCCGAGACTGCCGCAATCAAGCTCGCACTTGGCGAGAAGGAGGCACGACGTGCAGTCGTCAGCTCCACAAAGTCGATGACGGGCCATATGCTCGGCGCGGCAGGTGGCGTGGAGCTCATAGCGGCGGCAATGGCACTCCACACCGGCGTAGTCCCCCCGACCATCGGTCTGACCTCGCCCGATGCTGAGTGCGACCTCGACTACACCCCTCTGCGTGCCCGCAAGGTGAACCCCACGATAGCCATCTCCGACTCGCTCGGCTTTGGCGGTCACAACGCCTCGGTGGCACTGCGCAAATTTGAATAATAGACACACTACATAAAACGTGAGATATGAACAGAGAAGAGATTAAGACCTACATTCCGCATCGCGAGCCGATGCTGTTGGTCGATGAGTTAGAGTTCGATGGCGAGTATGCCAACTCCAAGTACCACGTGCGTGGCGACGAGTTCTTCCTGCAAGGCCATTTCCCAGGTCACCCCACCGTACCCGGTGTGATACTATGTGAGATGATGGGGCAGGGTTGTGCCCTGCTGGTAGGCGAAGAACTCAAAGGTAAGACCCCTTTCTTTGCGGGTCTGGACCAAATTAAATTCAAAAACTCGGTACACCCGGGTGACACAGTATGTGTGCGTGCTCGCATCGCAAATCGTCGTGCCAACGTCTTCTTCATCGAGGCAGTGGCAAAGGTTCGCGATAAGGTGTGCTGCGAGGGTAAGCTCTCGTTTATCCTCGTGCCCAACGAGAAGTTGGAAACCAAGTAAAAAGTATTACCTTTGTAGAAACAAAAATCCGAATTGACTATGGGAATGCTTAGTGGAAAGGTGGCAGTCGTAACAGGTGCCGCACGCGGAATCGGTAAGGCGATTGCGCTTAAATATGCAAGTGAGGGCGCAGACGTGGCCTTCACCGATCTGGTAATCGACGAGAGAGCCGCCGCAACCGAGAAGGAGATTGCAGCCTTCGGCGTACGCGCCAAGGGCTATGCCTCCAATGCCGCAAACTATGACGAAACACACGCTGTGGTAGCCGAGATTATGAAGGACTTCGGCCGCATCGATATCCTCGTGAACAACGCAGGTATCACCCGCGACGGTCTGATGATGCGTATGGACGAGAAGCAGTGGGATATGGTGCTCACCGTAAACCTTAAATCGGCATTTAACTTTATCCACGCTGTAACACCCATTATGGCACGCCAGCGTGGTGGCAGCATCATCAATATGTCCTCCGTAGTAGGCGTGTCGGGCAATGCCGGACAGTGCAACTACTCGGCGTCGAAAGCCGGTATGATTGGCCTCGCTAAGAGTATCGCCAAGGAGATGGGCCCGCGCGGTATCCGTGCTAACTGCATCGCCCCCGGCTTTATCATCACCGAGATGACCGGCCAACTCTCCGACGAGGTGCGCGAGGGGTGGATGAAGACTATTCCCCTCCGCCGAGGTGGTACTCCCGAGGATGTTGCCAATGTGGCACTCTTCCTCGCGAGCGACCTCTCCTCCTATGTGAGTGGGCAGGTTATTCATTGTTGCGGCGCAATGAACTGTTAAAAAAAAGATCATCTGGCTGGTAAATTTTGCACTTCCCTTGTGAGCCAAATGCTCATTTACTATTAGTAAACTGCGCTTTGGCTCCCTGCACGAAGCACAAAATTTCCTCAGCCATATGACTTTTTAAATGCAAAATTCAAAATTCAAAATTCAAAATTGAGTTAAACCTGAGAGTGGTATCGAACCACTCTCAGGTTTTTGTAGGGAGATTAGTGAATTTAGGGAGTTTAAGGAGTTTAGGGAGTTTAAGGATTATCTTTAAATTCCCTAACGCTCTCTAACGCTCCCTAACACTTCCTAATCTCTCTTCAATTCCCTTTCTGTGACTCGACCTCCGAAGGAGTGGCGGGTGATACCTATTAAAAATAGCGGCTTTGCCGCGCTTAATTGCAAAGCACAATACAAAAAAAATGCGAGGCTTTTTAGCCTCGCACTCGCAAAATGCTGATTTGGGTGGAAGATGGGACTCGAACCCACGACATTCGGAACCACAATCCGACGCTCTAACCGACTGAGCTACATCCACCATCTATTCCTCTCGTCGTCCGTGGGGCGCGGGAGGAGACTCACTCACTAATTATGCGAGCGAGTTAACGTGAAGTTGAAGACTGCTCTTCAAGTTAGCTGCCTTGTTCTTGTGGATAACGTTCTTCTTAGCGAGTTTATCCAACATAGCTGCTACCTTGGGTGCCAAAGCCTCTGCTGCTGCCTTGTCGGTAGTGTTGCGCAGTGCTTTCACAGCATTGCGAGCGGTCTTGTGATAATACCTGTTCTGAAGGCGTTTCGTCTCTGTCTGACGAATTCTCTTCTTCGACGACTTGTGATTTGCCATTTTTAATCTATTTAATTTTTAACTTTTTGTCTAATTAAGTTCGTAGCCCATAGCAGAGTCGAACTGCTCTTTCAAGAATGAAAATCTTGCGTCCTAACCGATAGACGAATGGGCCGAGTAGCTTAACCTGCCAATTTAGCGGTGCAAAGATATGTTTAGTTTTTCGATATCCCAAATTTTTTGAGCATCGAAATTGCATTTTTCTGCATTTTTTTGCTCAATAACCTCTATTTCAACTCCACATCGCGTGCCGAAGCATCGAAACGGAGGGCTGTTCCGTCGAACAAGCGGTCCATATCGCCCGAGGAGATGAGCATATCGGCTGTGCCATAACTAAATCGGCCACCCTGAATCATCGCTATCGTGTCGCACAATTTGAGTGCTATACTTAGGTCGTGGGTCGAGAAGATGATGCACTTCTTCTCCTTGTGCGCAAGTCGTCGTAGCAGGAGGCACACCTCGTACTTATTCGGCAGGTCGAGGAAGGCTGTCGGCTCGTCGAGTACGATAATCGGGGTATCCTGCGCCAGCGCGCGTGCTATCATAACCCTCTGGCGCTCACCGTCGCTCAGTCGGGCGATACTCTTGCGGGCAAAGGCCTCCATACCAACCAATTCGAGCGAGTGCATCACCGCCTTGCGGTCTGCCGAGCGCAGTCGGCCGCTCCAACCCGTATAGGGTATGCGTCCGAGTGCCACCACATCCTCCACCTTCAAGTTGGGCACTCTCACCTCCTCGGTCGATACAAAGGCAATCTTCGAGGCTACCTCGGCGCGGCTCATCGTGCTGAGCGGCTTACCCTCGATGAGTATCTCGCCGGCCATAGGTCGGGCGAGTGCGGCGATGGTGCGGAGCAGTGTGCTCTTGCCCGTACCGTTGCGGCCGATGAGTGCGGTGAATTCACCCCAGCCGAAGCCCACCGAGGCGTGGGAGAAGAGGAGGCGATCCTCGTAGCCGAGGGTCACATCCTGCAACTGAACGGTGTATATTCTCTCCTTCTCCTGCATCGGTCTAACTAAATGATTTATGGTTTCTTACAATCACCACAACCACAACAGGTATGCCTATCAGTGCGGTCACGGTGTTGATGGGGAGTGTCATATCGCTTGCGGGGAGTTGCGAGGCAACATCGCAGAAGAGCATAATCAGCGAGCCGAGCAACATCGAGGCGGGCATCATAACCCTATGGTCGGCCTCGCGGAATATCATACGGGCAATGTGTGGTACTGCCAGGCCAATAAAACCAATCGGGCCGCAGAAGGCGGTGACCGTACCTGCCAACATCACCGTAATCATCGATATCAGCAGGCGAGTGCGGCGTATGTTGATACCCATAGTGCTGGCGTAATTTTCGCCGAGCAGCATAGCGTTGAGGGGCTTGATGAGCGACACCGAGAGCACAAGACCCACAATCATCACGGGGGCCATAATGAGCAGTTGCTCACGCGACACGCTGCCGAGCGACCCCATAGTCCACACCACAAACGATTTGAGTGCTCCCTCGGGGCTGAGGTACTGCAATATCTCGACTACCGCGGTGGCGGCACTGCCGAACATCATACCCAATATGAGTACCACCATAATATCCTTAATACGCGCAGTGACAGCCAGCACCACCGACATAATCAGCGCCGAGCCAATCCACGCCGCACCTACCACACCGAGGCTCGACACTGCGCTATTGCCCAGCGAGATGCCGAGTAGCGGCATACCGAGCAGGAAGAGCGCCACGCCAAGCGTTGCACCCGAACTGACACCCAGCACGTAGGGCCCAGCCATCGGGTTGCGGAAGAGGGTCTGCATCTGCAAGCCCACCGCCGAGAGCGATGCGCCGACCAGCAGTGCTGTCACCGCCTTCGGGAGTCGGAAGTTGAGGACTATATTGCGGGTCACCTCGTCGCCACCACCAAAGAGTGTATCGACCACCTCGCCAAGTGGCAGGGCCACCGAGCCAATGAGGATGTCGGCCACAAACAACACTACCACAAGTAGTGCCGAACAGGTGAAGAGTATGGTGCTGCGTCGTTTCACTAATTATCTGAGTTTAAGGAAGTAATAACCACCCTCGTCGGGTGCTTTGTCGGGGTGGAAGATGGCAATTAGGTCGGCCAATACGCGGTCGGCGCGCAGTGTGCCACTCTCCCAAAAATCGCTGCCGCCCTCGGGGGTGGAGCGTGCGGTGCAATTATAAACATTGCCCTCGCGCACTGCCTTGATATCGGCAAACTTGGGATTCTCGGCGCGGAGCTGGTCGAGGGTGTTGGCCTGATTGGGGTTGAGCCAATAGTCGGCACGCGAGGCGTAGATATAGGCGG
Source organism: Tidjanibacter sp. (assembly GCA_017521965.1). Classification (GTDB taxonomy): domain Bacteria; phylum Bacteroidota; class Bacteroidia; order Bacteroidales; family Rikenellaceae; genus Tidjanibacter. The sequence continues at coordinate 14,363 of JAFXAY010000027.1, forward strand.
TCTCGGTGCTGATGGGGCGACTCACCGTGCTGTCGTTGCCCGCGCAGACATACTCCGCACCCGCATCGGTCAGCAGGGTGACGAGGTAGCTGCGGTCGCCCGGCACAAACCACGTATCGCGGTAGGGGGAGTTGAGCATCACCGAGGGCTTATCTGCGGCATCGGTAGCCAGCCTGCGCAGTTGTTCATACTCGTCGGCAATACCCTCGAATATGGCCTCGCCACGCTCGCGGCAACCATATATCTCGGCCATAGCCACTACCCACTCCGCCTTGCCAAGCGGGTGATTCTCAACATAGTCACCAATATAGAAATGGGTGATACCCAGATCGTCGAGCTTAGTGGTCATCGCGCTGTTGTCGCCCGCCACACCATATATCATCACCAGATCGGGTTGCATCGCCACAATCGTCTCGTAGTTGACATTTGCGTCGTAGCCCACATCGGCCACTCGGCCCTCGGCGTGGGCGGTGCGTATGGTGGGGTTGCTCACATAGCCCGCACCCGAGACTCCGCGCACCGTGCCGATAAAGCCCAGCGTATCAATCAGCGCAACGTAGGTCGAAGACATACACACCACCTTGCTCGGCTCGGCCTCCATCACCGACCCCACAAACCCCTCGGGAGGGAGTTCGCCATTTTTGCCAATGAAGAGGTCAAGTTCCACACCCTCAGCACCTTGCCACGGGTTTTTGATAGTCAGTACCGAGGAGTGTTCTCCGATGGCACGAATTTCGAAGCCTGTGGCGTAGCGAGGTGAGTAGAGCAGGTCGCCCTTGTGGTTTGTAGTGGCGCTACCACCGCACCCGACAACCACCAGAGCAATCGCTAAACTCAGCAGATATGTATAAAACCTACGCATCGAGGGCAAAGATAACTCTTTTTTCGCAAGCCACAATCATATTATCGGGAATTGCTTAGGGTGGGGGAGAAGTAAAAAAGTGAGGAAAAATTGGGCAACTTCTGTAAAATGTAGTATCTTCGTGGAAATTATAACCAATCGTTTAGTTATGAAAAGGTTGATTATTACGCTATTGGTGGTCGTTTCGAGCATCGTGGCGTGCTACGGACAGAATATGGCAATCGGTACCAAAGTGTCGAACATCGTTCCCTCGGAGTGGTACGGTGCGCAACTCAGTGTGCAGAACGAGCCTGTGTTGGTGGAATTTTTCCACACCGCAAATCGCGACGCGGCGGCACGTGCTGCCGAACTTGCGCGACTTGCTGCCAAGTATGACGGTAAGATGAAGGTTGTCGTGGTGACCTCGCAGCCACGCGAGATAGTGGAAGACCTGTTGAACACCGCGTCGGGCTACTTTGTGGCTATCGACACCAACCGCAAGATACACCTCGCCTATGGGGTGAAGTATGTCCCCTACTCCGTAATCGTCGATAGCAAGGGACGACTTGCGTGGCTCGGCAACTCCAAGACACTGACCGATAGCTTGATAGAAGATTATATTGAGTAACAAAACATAGATAATGGAACACTACGAAGACGAGTATATCAAAGAACATCACGATAGCGCACTCCACGTGACCGAGGGAGTGAGCGACCAGCCTGTGGTCAATCCCTACTTTAAGCGTGTGCACCGCCGCAAACTCACCACCGACGAATATGTGGAGGGTATCTTGGCGGGCAATATCACAATTCTCTCGCAGGCCATAACCCTTGTGGAGAGCAACCGTCCCGAGCACTATGCTCAGGCTCAGGAGATTATCGAGCGCTGTCTGCCCCACGCAGGTCGCTCGATTCGTGTGGGTATCACAGGCGTTCCGGGTGCGGGCAAATCGACCTTCATCGAGGCGATAGGTGGCACTGTGACCGCCCTCGGCCACAAGCTCGCTGTTCTGGCTATCGACCCCTCGTCGGAGCGTAGTGGTGGCTCTATCTTGGGCGACAAGACCCGTATGGAGACCCTGACTACCAACCCCGATGTCTTTATCCGCCCCTCCCCATCGGCGGGCTCGCTGGGTGGCGTGGCGCGCAAGACACGCGAGTCGGTTGTGTTGGTCGAGGCTGCCGGCTTCGACGTGGTATTCATCGAGACCGTAGGTGTGGGACAGAGCGAAACCGTGGTCCACTCGATGGTCGATATCTTTATGCTCTTGCAGATTGCAGGTGCGGGTGATGAGTTGCAGGGTATCAAGCGCGGTATTATGGAGATGGCCGATATGGTAGTTGTGACCAAGGCCGATGGCGAGAATATCCACCGTGCTGAGCTGGCAAAGGCGCAGATTACCAATGCACTTCGCCTCTTCCCTGAGCCCGATTCGCGCTGGCGTCCCAAGGTGCTCACCTGCTCCTCGAAAGACCGCACGGGTCTGACCGAGGTGTGGAACACCGTGGCGGAGTACATCGACTTTGTGGAGCGTAATGGCTACTACACCTCTAACCGCAACCGTCAGAGTAAGTATTGGATGTACGAGAGTATCAACGAGGTGCTCAAATCCAACTTCTATACTCACCCCGAGATTAAGCACCGTTTAGAGGAGTACGAGGAGCGTGTTTTGGGGGCGCGGATTAGTTCGTTTGTGGCGGCCAAGGAGCTGCTCGACTTCTACTTCTCTGGAAAAAAAGACATCTAATCGGCTATTTTGGTGTTGGGAGAGCCTTGCCGACCACTTACATACGCAAAGTATGCGCGTGGCCGCCAAGACTCTCCCGCCTAAAACTAGCTCGATTATATGCCTTTTTTTGGGGTAGTGGGGTTAATGGGATTATTTACTTATTTTGGGTTGTGGGTTTATAATAGAAAAAAAAGTCTGTGATGTAAATAAAATAGGAGTACCGGTATGGTACTCCTATTCGTTTTAATTTGTGATTGTTTATTTCTTGCAGCATTTGCATTCGCTGGTCAGGCATTTCCAGACGCCTGCCGAGAGCAAAGCGCCCACCAGAGGAGCGACAATAAAGAGCCACAACTGTTTCAGTGCTACGCCACCTGCGAAGAGGGCGGGACCAAACGAGCGGGCGGGGTTAACCGAAGTACCGGTGATGGGAATACATACAATGTGTACCAGCACGAGAGTCAAGCCGATAGCCAAGCCGGCCAGGTTGCCTGCACCGTGTTTCTCGTCGGTAGCGCCGAGCACCACAAGCACAAATACAAAGGTGAAGACTACCTCGGCAACAAATGCCTGCAATAGTTCGCCCGAGTCGAAGCTGTTAGCACCCGTAGCGGTGGTTGCGCCATAGCCGCCGGTCGAGGTGAGCAGGTAGATAATAGCTGCGCCAATTACTGCGCCCACAAACTGAGCTACCATATAGCCGGCAGCCTCCTTGCCCTTCATACGACCCGAGAGCCACACTGCAAATGTGATGGCGGGGTTAATATGGCAACCCGAGATGCCGCCAATAGCGTAGGCCATAGCTACCACCGAAAGGCCAAAGGCAAATGCCACAGCCAATACCTCGGCAGGTGCGGTACAGCCGAAGAATACTGCGCTACCGCAACCCATCAGTACCAGAACCATTGTTCCGACCAATTCTGCTAAATACTTTTTCATATCATCTAAGTTTTGAAGGTTATTTAATGCTCCCGCACGCCTCAGGGCGGGCAGAAGGTTAGTTCATCTGCAACACGGTTAGTGCATCGAGTTCATACGGATACTTGCCTTGACAAAGGCAATGGCGCGGATGCGGCTAATCTCCACATCCTTATCTGCGTGGTGGGGATTCTGGCTTACCAAGCGTACGTAGCCCGGGCGGTCGGACTTCTGGATATACTTGACGGTGATGTACTCCTCGCCATCGATATCGACCGAGAGGAGATACATATCGCCCCAGAAGATGTCGTCGATGTGCATCATCTGCTTGTAAAGCACAATGTCGCCACTCTTCAACAGAGGATACATACTGTCGCCCACAATATAGATTGCACCGTCGCACTTTGGCATATTGGGAATATGGATATAATCGACGGGCGTATGTACCTGACTATCATCAAAAAGGGGTACAAGACCCGCAGTTCCCTCAATGGCATAGAGAGGTACGCTCTGGTAGGGTACGTTGTGGTCACTCAGCGCGTGGAACGAGAGTACCTGCTCACGAGGTGCGTTGAAGATATTGCCCTTGCCCGTCTCCATCCAGTCGGGATTCATATTCAACTCGTGAATCAAGATGTTCTTGTTTCGCTCCGAGAGGGCACTCTTGCCTGTTTCAATCATCGAAATAGCACCCTTGCCAACTCCCAAAAGTTTGGCAAGTTGGTCCTGAGTCCAATCGAGTTCGTTGCGCAATTCTCTTAATCTTCTGCCAATGGCTTTATCTAGTTCAGTCATAATTAGTTGATAATTTATCGGGTTAAAATACTGGATTTGTGTATTGACTAAATAAATAATTGAATATATATTTGCATACAAAATTAAATGTTTTATTTCAAATAAACAACTTTTTCTTTGCAAAACTTTCGGAATTTCTACTCATTAAGTGTGCCGACCTCACTCGCTGGGTAAGAAAATCGGGCCAAAAGTGCTGTGAAGAACATATTTAACAAATAAGATACTACTATGAAAGATGAATTATTGAACAGCAGGGGAGAGGTAATTGAGATTTGCCCTGCACTCTACGCCAAGGTGGCGGAGCAATTGACAGAGGCAATCGAGGGAAAAGAGTATTTCAGTGGCGTGGTCGAGCTAACGACAGACGAGGCCGACTGTCGGCTGAAACTTTCGGTCATCATCTATCGTGACGCCGCAGGTCACATATTCGACCTGATACCCGTATGGTGGGAGTTCGCAACGATAGTCGGGGGCGAGGAGCGGCTCAACGACTTCTCCTTCCGCTATCTCCGAGCACTATTCCTCGACTAATACCTATTATATATATGGAGAGAAGTAGTTTTGCCGAGTTCGCCTCGGCAATGATGCCCACGTTGCAACTATCGCCTTTCCACACTGCCTACTATCGGGTATTGGAGGCCTTTGCCGATGGACGCATACGCCGACTGATGGTGACCATACCACCACAGCACGGTAAGTCGCTCGGCTCGTCGGTGCTCCTACCCGCCTATATGCTCGGCCTTAACCCCGACCTCCACATAGCCATAGCGAGTTACAGCGCCGCACTCGCCCGTCGCTTCAACAAGCGAGTGCAGCGCATAATTGACACCGAGGCATACACGTCGCTCTTCCCCGATACCACAATAAAGAGTAGTGGCGGGCGCTCGTCGCACATACGCACTGCCGACCAAACAGAAATCGTGGGTCACCAAGGCGACTTAGTGGCTGTGGGGCGTGAAGGGCCGCTCACAGGCAACACCGTAGATGTGGTAATCATCGACGACCTCTACAAAGATGCTATGGAGGCCAACTCACCCGTGGTGCGCGAGAACTGCTGGGAGTGGTACACATCGGTAGTGCGCACCCGACTGCACAACAACTCGCAGGAGATAATAGTATTCACACGTTGGCACGAAGAGGATCTCATAGGCCTCATAGCACAGCGCGAGAAGGTGGTGACACTCACGGAGTGGGAGCAACTCAAAAGCCCCCTCCCCACGGAGTGGCTGCGCCTCGACCTGCAAGCCCTCAAAGAGTCGCCGGCAACAGAGATTGACCCACGCGCCCCAGGTGAGGCGTTATGGCCGGAGCGACACAGCGCCGCCCTGCTCGCCGAGAAGCGGCAGCTTGACCCGCTACGCTTCGAGGCGATGTACCAAGGTAACCCCAACAACAAGGAGGGGCTACTATACGGTGACCGATTCCGCACCTGGGAGCACCTCCCCGACGAGATAGTGCGGCGCGCCAACTACACCGACACAGCCGACACGGGTGACGACCATCTCTGCTCGATATGCTACGCGGTGAGCAGCGAGGGCGACATATACGTCGAGGATGTGGTATATTCGCGAGAGCGTATGGAGGTGACCGAAGAACTCACAGCAGAGATGCTCCGCAGAGTGGGCTCGCGCGACGTGGTAGTAGAGAGCAACAACGGTGGGCGCGGATTTGCGCGCACCCTGATGCGGCTTGTGCCCGAGGCAAACATAAGCTGGTACCACCAAAGCGCCAACAAGGAGGCACGAATACTCTCGAACGCCTCGACAGTACTGCGCAGAGTGCTGATGCCCGCCGACTGGCAATACCGATGGCCCGACCTCGCATCGCACCTGCTTAGCTACAACCGCCGATACCGAGCCAACCGCTGGCACGACGCACCCGACGTGCTGACAGCAATAGTGGAACAAGAACTCACCCGCCCTAACCGCAAAATGAGAACTTGTTTTAAGAGATGATTATTTGCCCCGCTTTTGTTTTGCCCCTTTTTTGTAAAAAAGCGTCCCCCGCTTTTTGTAAAAAGCGGGACCAAAAACTTCTTGCGAAAAACTTCGTTTTTCTTCGTTTAAGTTTGCGGGTTTAGGAGTTGCCTTGCAGCAACTACGACAAAAAATAGAGATATGGACTGTTCAAATAAATTTGACAGTCCATATCTCTATTTCTCATCGTACTCTCTTCGAGAGTATCCCCTAAACCCGAAAAACCAACTATTACAGAAAAGAGTATTTCAGTGCAGCCAAGTTATTCTAAAATAGTCAAATTGGTTTTCCCATTATTCTCATAATTCTC
>JAFXAY010000028.1 GCA_017521965.1 Tidjanibacter sp.
CATACAATCTCGCAGTCGAGGATGATCTGGCGCAACTCTGTCAGGTCGTTGTCGTTCAGCGCCTTAGTCATACGTGCCAACACTGCGTCGCGCTTGGCGGCGATGTCGAGCACGCGGGGCGATGTGGCACGATACTGCTCCTCGTTGAAGGCATCACCGAAACGCTTGCGAGCCTTATCGACCTCCTTCTGTATCTTCTCGTCCTGCTTGGCGAGCCACTCCTCAATCAGCACATCGGCACGGTAGCGCTTCTTCGAGTCGCGGTTGTCGATCAGCGGGTCGTTAAATGCGCCCACGTGGCCCGATGCCTCCCAAGTGCGGGGGTGCATAAAGATAGCGGCGTCGATACCTACGATGTTGTCGTTCAGGCGGGTCATCGAATCCCACCAGTAACGTTTGATATTGTTTTTCAACTCAACGCCCATCTGACCGTAGTCATATACAGCACCCAGACCGTCGTAAATCTCGCTCGAAGGGAATACGAAGCCATACTCCTTGCAGTGGGCTACAAGTTTCTTGAAAAGTTCCTCTTGTGTCATATCTTTTTGTTTGTTGTTGATAATTCTTACTCTAAACCGCAAAGATACAAAACAATTGAGTTTTTACAACACTACACCCCACCTTTTTTAGTTAGGTATGTGTGTAACTCTTCGGAAAAAATTGTACCTTTGTGGCGTTATGGGACGCATTTTGGCAATAGACTATGGCTTGCGCCGCACAGGTGTTGCGGTGAGCGACCCTCTGCGCATCATCGCCGGCGGACTCGACACCGTGCCTACCCACCAATTGGAGGAGTGGCTCGCACGATATATGGCTGCCGAGGTGGTCGATATTATCGTTGTGGGCAAACCTACCACCGTGCGTGGCGAGGCCAGCGACTCCTACGCCGCTATCGCCCCCTTTGTGGAACGCCTGCGCAAGAGGTACCCCGACAAGGAGATTGTGCTCCACGACGAGCGCTTCACATCGGTACTCGCCCATCGCGCTATGATTGATGGCGGTATGCGCAAGATGCAACGCAGGGATAAGGCTGTGGTTGATAAAATCAGCGCCACCATAATCCTCCAAAGCTATATGGAGAGTAGAGATTATTTGGAAAATAAATAACTGAAATATAATGATTTATCCTGTTTATATCTATGGCTCGAAGGTGCTGCGCGAGGAGTGCCTCGACATCACCCCTGACTATCCCGAACTGCCTAAGTTGATTAGCGATATGTTCGAGACGATGTACGCCTCCAATGGCGTGGGACTCGCCGCACCTCAGATTGGCAAGGCTATCGCGCTGGTGGTTATTGACGCCTCGCCTATGGCCGAGGACGACCCTACCGCCGAGGGCTTCAAGCGCGTGATGATTAACCCCGAGATTGTTGAGGAGTCGGAGATGGAGGTGCTGATGAATGAGGGTTGCCTCTCGGTGCCCGGCATCCACGAGGATGTATATCGCCCCGAGGAGATTACCGTGCGCTACCTCGACGAGGAGTGGCAGGAGCACGAGGAACATCTAGTCGGCTGGCCCGCCCGCGTAGTGCAGCACGAACTTGACCACCTCGATGGCCTGGTCTTCACCGACCACCTCTCCACCCTGCGCAAAACCCTGCTGCGTAATAAGTTGGGCGCAATGGCGAAGGGGAAATATGATGCGGCATACCGCACCAAACAGTAAAAAAGCCATCTGGCTGGTAAATTTTGCACTTCCCTCGAAAGGCTTCGCCTCATTTACGCTTAGTAAACTTCGGCTCGCCTTTCTTCACGAAGCCCAAAATTTCCTCAGCCATATGACTTTTTCAATTCAAAATGCAAAGTTCAAAATTCAAAATTGAGTTAAACCTGAGAGTAGTATCGAACTACTCTCAGGTTTTTTATAGGGAGTTTAGGGAATTTAGGGAGTTTAGTGAATTTAAGGAATTTAAAGATTTTAAAGATTTTAAAGATTTTCCCATTACTCCCATTATTCTTATTATTCCTATTATTCCTATTATTTTCTAAAACTATTTCTTGCTTATTAGGCTTATCTTATTTTTGTAAACCCAATAAGCCCGATAGGCTTTCCCTAACACTCCCTAATTTCCTTAACGCTCCCTAAACTCTCTATCCTCCAGAACAATAAGTTCTGTGAAACAATCAATTATGAAGCGTAGCTGAATACCATTAGGAAACTACTAACGTTCGTAGCAGGCGAGAGGTGACCGCAGTGCGTTGTGTGGTGTGACATCGTAGATGTGTGGCTGAATTGGCAACAAGTCAGCCATATTTATATGAGGTGCTTGTTGCCAAACCAGACACATTTGATGCGTAGCATCTGCGCCACACATTGCACAAGACAAGTGACCCGAGCCGCCACCGAATCCTCAGTAGTTTCACAGAACAGATATAAAAAAGTTATAGGCGGGAGTCTTTCGACTGCCGCCTATCCTCCAGAACAAAAGTTCTGTGAAACTACTAACCCAAACTTAAATAAATGAAGAAACCTTGGCAGACGGCTGTTGCTTATTCCGGCGTTGGGAAGCGGCTCTCGGCGTGTGGGCCTCGCGGTGCAGTGCCGAGCAGTCGTCCGACAGCCTACAACTCTGCAAATGCCGTGCCAATTATTTTTCTGTTCTGCAAAGGTCGGTTTTGCATACATTTTGCTCTCACCGAACTCTGTACAACTAAAACGAAACAGAGATGAGAAAAATTATCCTATGCTTGGCTACTGCCACAGCCATCACCGCCATCGAGGCGCAGCCCTCGTACCATCACCGCCACCGTCAAGGTGCTGATAATCATCACCTCACCTTTTATCAGCTACCCGCTTCGGCGCAGACCTTTGTGAATACTTATTTCGACCGATCGGACATCAAAACTATCGACCGTGGTCGTCAGGGTGGCCACACCAACTACAACGTGCGCTTCCGCGACAACTCGCGCATCAAGTTCGCGGCCGACGGAACGTGGGAGAAGGTGCACCTGAGTCGTTACGATGTGCCGCGCCGCCTTGTGTCACCGCGCATCAGCTACTACGTCAGCCAGACCTACCCGGGCGAGGTGTTGATGACCGTGGAGCGCCGAGGCCGCCACTGGATTGTGGAACTCTCCGACGGTATGAAACTGAAATTCGACTCCTCGGGAAATCTTAAAAAAGTTATTGATAGGTTCTGAGAATAAGTAAAGCCGCACCCGAAAAGGTGCGGCTTTATTGTTGGACAATTGCTCTACTCGCCTAAGTTAAAGCGGATTATGTGCTCTATGGCGGCTTGGCACACAGGGCAGAATGCAGGGGCGGAGTTATCTCTCATTCGGCAGGTGGGGGTGGGGCGATAGACACCTTTGGTCTGGTAGCCGCCGCCCTCGTAGAGGCCGAGTGTGGTGCAGTCATTGCGCTCTGCGCCCTCGGTGGTGGGAAGGGGTGTCCCCTCGGGAATCATCTGCTCCCACTTGGCGGAGAAGTCAACAAGCGTGGTGATGTTGGGCTCCCA
>JAFXAY010000029.1 GCA_017521965.1 Tidjanibacter sp.
AGGAAGAGAGTATGATTAGGCATTACCGCACTTTCCAACTTGGTATTGTCGCTTCTGCGTAAGGGTATTCCCGATCGTATCCGTATTATCGTGCAGTTGGTGGTTATCGCTGCGCTGGTAATTTTGGTTGATCAGGTGCTCAAAGCCTACGTCTATGACGTGAGCAAGCAGCTCTCCGTATATGTTGGTCTGATTATCACCAACTGTATTGTGATGGGTCGCGTAGAGGCATTTGCACTTGCTAACAAACCTTGGCCCTCGTTGCTCGACGGTATCGGCAACGGTCTGGGCTATGGTGTAATTCTGGTTATTATCGGCTTTGTACGCGAGCTCTTCGGTGCTGGTACTCTCTGGGGTTTCCGTATTATCCCCGAGTCGTTCTACGAGGCTGGTTATGCTAACAACGGTCTGATGCTCTTCCCTCCGATGGCGCTGATTTTGGTCGGTATCATCATCTGGGTACATCGTTCGAGAAACACTGATTTACAAGAAAAAGAGTAGCGTAGAGTATGGAAACATTGAACCTTTTTATTAAGTCGATATTTGTCGACAATATGGTATTCGCCTTCTTCTTCGGTATGTGCTCCTACATTGCTGTTTCGAAGAAAGTGAAGACAGCCAACGGTCTGGGTTTGGCAGTAATTTTTGTGCTCACTGCTACTGTGCCTATCAACTTCCTGATTAACAAGTACATTCTTGCTCCCGGAGCGTTGACTTGGATCAGCGATAGTTTTGCTGGCGTAGATTTGAGTTTTTTGAGTTACATCCTCTTTATTGCTGTTATTGCAGCATTTGTGCAGTTGGTTGAGATGGTGGTGGAGAAATTCGCCCCCGCACTCTACAACCAGCTTGGTATCTTCCTCCCCCTGATTGCGGTTAACTGTGCAATTATGGGTGCTTCTCTCTTTATGCAGCAGAACAACTATCCCAATGCGGGTGTTGCTACTGTCTATGGTCTCGGTTCGGGTATTGGTTGGTGGTTGGCCATCGTGATTATGGCTGCTATCCGCGAGAAGGTGACCTACTCCAATGTGCCTAAGGCACTCAAAGGCCCCGGTATCGCATTTATCATCACCGGTCTGCTCGGTATGTCGTTTATGATTTTCTCCGGTATTCAGTTGTAGTATTGAGAGAAGTTAATTAAAGAGAGAAACAAGTTATGAGTTCTACAATTATTTTAGCAATAGTAGCCGTAGTGGTTGTTACTCTGCTCTTGGTGGCCCTTCTGTTGGTGGCTAAGGCAAAGCTGACAAGCAGTGGTGCGGTGAAGATTGACATCAACGGTGGTGACACCGTCTTGGAGGTAGAGTCGGGCAACTCGTTGCTCACCACTCTTGCCTCGCAGGGTATCCACCTTCCTTCGGCCTGCGGTGGTCAGGGTTCGTGCGGTATGTGTAAGGTTCAGGTGCTGAGCGGTGGTGGCGAGATTTTGCCTACCGAGGTTGGCTTCTTTACCCGCAAACAGCAGAAAGACCATTGGCGTCTGGGTTGCCAGGTGAAGGTTAAGGAGGATATGGCTGTGAAGATTCCCGAGTCGGTAATGGGTATCAAGGAGTACGAGTGTACCGTTATCAGCAACAAGAACGTGGCTACCTTTATCAAGGAGTTTATCGTGCAGCTGCCTGAGGGTGCTCATATGGACTTTATCCCCGGCTCGTATGCTCAGATTAAGATTCCTAAATTTGAGATTGATTACGATAAGGATATCGACAAAGCCTCGATTGGCGATGAGTATCTGCCCGCTTGGAACAACTTCAAGATGTTCGACTTGAAGTGTGTGAACAAGGAGGATACCGTTCGTGCTTACTCGATGGCCAACTATCCTGCCGAGGGCGACCGCTTTATGCTTACCGTGCGTATCGCAACTCCTCCCTTCAAGCCCGATCGCAGTGGCTTTATGGATGTTAACCCCGGTATCGCTTCGTCGTATATCTTCACCTTGAAGCCCGGCGACAAGGTGATTATGAGTGGTCCTTATGGCGATTTCCATCCTCACTTCGACTCGAAGCGTGAGATGATTTGGGTCGGTGGTGGTGCCGGTATGGCTCCCCTGCGTGCTCAGATTATGCATATGACCAAGACTTTGAAGACTACCGATCGCGAGATGCACTACTTCTATGGTGCTCGTGCTCTGAATGAGGTATTCTACTTGCAGGACTTCCTCGGTTTGGAGAAGGATTTCCCCAATTTCCACTTCCACTTGGCACTCGATCGTCCCGATCCCGCAGCCGACGCAGCAGGTGTGAAATATACCGCAGGCTTTGTTCACAATGTGATGTATGAGACCTACTTGAAGGATCACGAGGAGCCCGAAGATGTAGAGTACTACATGTGCGGTCCCGGCCCGATGTCGAAGGCCGTAGTTGGTATGCTCGATGGTCTGGGCGTTCCTTCGGAGAACATTATGTACGATAACTTTGGCGGTTAGTCTGCCAGGGTTTCAATAGAGAGGAGTGCGATGCAGCGATGTGTCGCACTCTTCGTTTTTTGCTATTGCGACAGAAAGTTCTATATTTGTTGTGAGTTATATATATAATAATAGGTATATGGATATTGCTTCTTTTATTGGGTCGGTGGCTGCTGTGGCTATGGTACTTGGCTACCTGCCCCAGACTGTGCAGACTCTGCGCACTCGCTCCACAGATGATATTTCGCTTGGCTCATTCCTGCTGATGGCACTTGGGGCCTCGATGTTTATGATTCAGGGGTTCCTGACGGGCAACCTGCCCCTTGCTATTGCCAACCTGTGTACTACCGCTATGAGCTCGATTATCTTCGGCATCAAACTCCATAACGACCTTCGCAAACGCCGCGAGGGCAGATAGAGTGGGGTAGTGCTGCTGCTCGGATTGCTTGTTTGTGGGTAAAAAGTGAGTGGGGGAGTGAAAAAATGTTGGGAAAATATGGTTGTTAAACAAATAATTTGTTAAATTTGTATCATAAACAACTAAAACCAAAAAGAAATGGCAAAATTAAGAACTCTGAAAAAGGATATCGACTACCTTGTAAATGAGGTGGCTTACGATTGCTATTTGGCAATGTATTTCAATCCCGACAAGTACTCCGAGATTGTATCGATTATGGAGGAGGCAGTTGATTTGAGAAACAACCTCTTCGAATTGGCTAACAATCCCGCCGACAAACATAATAAGTCGCTTGTTCGTAAGCACTACGCCTACGTTCACCAGCAGATGTTTGAGAAGATCGACGAACTCTTCGTTAAACTGAGCGAGGCCACCAAACTCGGCAAATAGTTTTTCGGACACGTCCAAATCCCTACGGGCAGAACTTTCGATGTTCTGCCCGTTGTTTTTCCGACTTATTAGCGAAGATTCAAGTGACGGGCGAAACTTTGAGGTTTCGCCCGTCGTGTTTTAGTGGGTGTGGTGTGAGTCGTGATGGTGATGCGAGTGGTCGTGGCGGGGGAGGACGGTGTGGGGGATGTCGTCGTGGAAGACCACTTGGATAGGGCAGTGGTAGTTCTCCAAAAGCTCGGCGGTGAGTTCCGCGGTGGCGTGGCGGTGAACGGTGCGGTTGACGCAGACGATGCTCCGCACAACCGAAGTAATAGTGCCCACATCGTGCGACACCACGACAACAGCCATCTCCTTGCTCAGGCGCTCCAAAATGTCGTACAACTCCTTCTCGAAGTGGTTATCGACAAAGTTGGCGGGCTCGTCGAGAATCAGCAGGCGCGGCTCATTGATAATCGCCCTGCACAGCAGTGCGCGTTGCAGCTCGCCACCCGAGAGGCCGCCGATGGTGCGACGTAGCAGGTGGGCGATGCCGACTTGTTCGGCAAGCGAGGCGGCGCGTGCTCGGTCCTCCTTGCGGTAGCGACCACAAAGGCCCTTGCTCGCCTGCAAACCGCTCAATATCAACTCCTCGACCGAGATGGGAAATTGCTTATCGAAATTATTTATCTGTGGCAGGTAGCCGATGCGGTGGCCGCCCTCCAACTCGGGAGCAAGCGTGATGCGGCCCTCGTACTCCTGCAAACCGACAATCGACTTGACCAACGTGCTCTTGCCGCCACCATTGGGACCGATGACGCCGATAAAGTCGTCGGCATAGATATCGAGATTTACATCTTCGAGCGCTGTGAGGTTACCGTGACGGACACTCAGACCACTAATTTCTACTAATTTCTGCATTATTCTGACAAATTCTTATTATTCAAATCGGGTGCAACTACCTCAATGCCAGTGAGTAGGGTAGTGATGCGGCACAGCTCGGCGACAATATCCGAACTCAGCGGGTCGAACATCTCAGGAGTTGCGCCAAGTTCGGTAGCGAAATTTTCGACCACCGAAACGGGATACTCTCTTTGGTAGAGTATTTTATTGATGTTTAGGCTCTTAGCGTGATCAATCGACGATTTTAACCTCGCGAGATTTGGTTCTTTGCCCTCGTCCTCTATTGCTATCTGCTCTAAGCCATAGTCACGAGCATAATATGATAGGGCAGGGTGGTAGATGGCAAATGCCTGAGCACCGCTATCTGCAAATGCATCGGTCATCGCAGCGTCACACTCTTTGAGTTTATCTATCAGCGCAGCGCCACGCTCAGCATACTTAGTGGAGTCTGGGTAGGCCGCCATTATTACATCGGTAATGTTATTAACAACTGTTTGTAACTCGCGCACCGAGAGCCAGATGTGCGGATCGGTCCCGTGATGGTGGCTGTGACTCTCTTCTGCGTGATGATGAGCGTGCTCTGAGGATATTAAAGCGTTGCCAGAACTGATATTATGTAAGTTTCTATTATTCTGTTTGTTGTCGCCAATCAGCTCACGTTCAAATTCTAACAGTCCTGTAAGGAAAACAAACTCCGATTCCTCAATTTTTGCGATAGTCGATGGGGTAGGAGAGTATGTTTCGGGACCTTCGCCAAGCGGGACTATTGAATTGATAATAAAATCATTACAAGTAATTATATCAACCAAGCCTTTAAGTGGCTCAATAGATACCATTATTTGCTTGGAGTTATTAACATTATTATTGTAACTTCCACAACCACAAAGGAGTAGGGTAGTGGCGATTGTAAATATTTTATAGTTATAGTTATTTGTCTTCATATTTTCATTGTTATTATATAGCAAATATAATGATTTCGCCTGAAAAATCGAAATGCGTATACATTTACAAATGTAACAATGCGTCAATTTGTTTGTATTTACAAATGTAATTACAAAAGTAAATTACTAGTATGATTATTATATTTACAGTTGTAGAATCATACTTAACATAATGATAACCAACGTTTATGAACTCTAATTATGATATTACAGTTGTGCGGATGTAGGTGTAGGTGTAGGTGTAGG
>JAFXAY010000006.1 GCA_017521965.1 Tidjanibacter sp.
ACACCTATACACTCCCCGATGGCACACCCCTGCAAGCCACCCTCCTCAGGGTCGAGCGCGACGGTAGGCTTATGCTCCGCACGACCGATGGCAAGGAGCACGGTTACCACTTCGGCGAGATATTTTTCCGCATATAGCAACCAATACAAACACTAACACAATAACCTACAACCAATGAAACGACTACTAACCCTTGCTTTGTCGCTCACTCTTCTGGCGGGTTGCACCCAGAGCGATAAAGAGTTGAAACTCAACGAGAAGAATATCAAGAAAATCGTTGCGGCGATGACCCTCGACGAGAAGGCTACCCTTGTGATTGGCGGTGGCAATACCGTCTTCACAGGTATTGGCAACACTATGAAGATAGTACCCGGTGCGGCGGGCAGCAGCGCACAGATAGAGCGTCTGGGCATTGCTCCCACGGTGGTGGCCGATGGCCCTGCCGGATTGCGCATCAGCCCCACCCGCGAAGGTACGGAACAGACCTACTATTGTACGGGCTTCCCGATTGCCACTGCGCTGGCGTGTAGTTGGGATATGGATCTGCTCTACGAGATTGGCGAGGTGATGGGTAACGAGGTTGCCGAGTATGGCGTCGATGTACTCCTCGCGCCCGGTATGAACCTCCACCGTGACCCTCTGTGCGGTCGTAACTTCGAGTACTACTCCGAGGATCCTCTGCTCACAGGTAAGGCTGCTGCCGCATTTGTAAATGGTGTGCAGAGCAATGGCGTGGGCACCTCGGTAAAGCACTTTGCAGTGAACAATCAGGAGACCAACCGCAAGGATGTCGATGTACGAATCTCCGTGAGGGCTATGCGTGAGATCTATCTGCGTGGCTTCGAGATTGCGGTGCGCGAGGCACAACCGTGGACTGTGATGAGTGCCTACAATATGATTAATGGCCAGCAGTGTATGGAGTCGCGCGAACTGCTCACCACCATACTCCGCGACGAGTGGGGATTTGAGGGTATCGTGCTTTGCGACTGGGCATCACCCGGCTGGCGCAACACACCTAAGGAGATTTGGGCAGGTAACGACCTTGTAACCCCTGGCTCGGATATTCAGAAGCAGGAGGTTATCGACGCGGTGAACAATGGCACACTCTCAATGGAGGACCTCGACACCTGCGTGGAGCGTATTTTGCGCTATGTAGTTCGCACTCCGCGCTTTGCGGGCAAGAGCTACTCCGACACTCCCGACCTCAAAGCACACGCCACCACCGCGCGCGATGCGGCTACCGAGGGTATGGTGTTGCTCAAAAATAGTGGTGCACTCCCCATCGCTAAGGAGAACCAGAACATCGCCCTCTTCGGTATCACCTCCTACGACTTTATTGCTGGTGGCACAGGCTCGGGCAATGTAAATAAGGCATACGTCATCGACCTGCTGACTGGTCTGTCGGAGGCGGGCTACAAGGTCGATGAGAATATCAGTGGCTTCTATGCCGACCAGAAGGCTGCCGCTGCTGCGCAGAAACGCTCGGCATACGCTGGCTACGCATTCGGCAGCACTATACTATCAGAGGTGGCTGTGGAGCGCAAGATGATTGATAAGAGTGTGGCCGACAACGACTTGGCCATCATCACCATAGGTCGCAACTGCGGCGAGGGTGCCGACCGTAAGGTGGAGGGTGACTTCAACCTGACCGATATCGAGCAGTCGCTCATCGCCGACGTGTGTGAGGCCTACCACGCTGCGGGCAAGGAGGTTGTGGTTATCCTCAACATCAGCGGCGTAGTCGAGACCGCCTCGTGGAAGGAGCAGCCCGACGCTATTCTGTTGGCGTGGTTGCCCGGCCAGGAGGGTGGCTATGCGGTGGCCGATGTGCTGAGTGGCAAGGTAAACCCCTCGGGCAAACTCTCGATGACCTTCCCCAACAACTACTTCGACTGCAACACCGCCGAGAACTTCCCCTACGACTACGAAGGTCCGAAGGCTATCGGCAACTACCCCAAGATTCCACGCCCCGAGCGTAAGAATATCCACTACGTCAACTACGACGAGGATATCTTTGTGGGCTACCGCTACTTCGACACCTTCGACAAGGGGGTATCCTACCCCTTCGGCTATGGCCTTTCGTACACCACTTTCGACTACTCGGCTGCCGAACTGACCAAGGCGCGCGGTGGTGAGTACGAGGTGGAGGTGACAGTTACCAATAGTGGCGCGGTGGCAGGCAAGGAGGCTGTGCAACTCTACTTTGCCGCTCCCGACGAGGTGGAGGTCGATATGGTTTCGCACCAACTCCTCTCCTTTGGCAAGACCCCGCTACTCGCCCCGGGCGAGAGTGCAGTACTCACCCTGCGCTTCACCGAGCGCGACCTCTCGCGCTACGACGAGAGCGCATCGGCTTGGGTGATAGATGGTGGCGACTACACCATCGAGGTGGCTGCCTCGTCGCGTGACGTGCGCACCACCCTTCCGCTCACCATCAAGAAGTCGAAGGTGGTTGAAGAGACCTTCGATGTACTGAAAAAGCAGATTTAGGTTACATCGCCACTATATACAATATCGGGCCACTCTTCTGAGTTGACCCGATATTGTGTTTCCCCCCCCACAAAAAAGCATACAAATCCCACCCGTCGAATCATTTGATACAATTATTCTACAATCAAGGCTTATTTGCATAATACACAGCGATTTATTATATTTGCAAAAACCCCATAACCAACATTGATTAGCCGACAAACCAGTATAAATATGAAAAAGATACTATTATTCATTCTTATACTACCATTATTTAGAATATCGTGTGCTGATGAAATTGATGGTGGTTACCCCCAGAAGGTATATTTCCCAAAAGAGGGCGGTGCAAAGAGTTATACAGGTGAGGTCGGTATTGCGTGGTTTGATATTGGTGACTATAACGGATCATCGGGTGGCAAGGAGCAAGATGATGGCTCGAAAGTAGCAGCTTATGGCTGGCTTACTGTAATTTTAGATGGGAGAACTACATTACATTTTATCGCAGAACCAAATACAACCGGGAAGAGACGAAGACAATCTATGACAATGAACAGAGGCGCACCAGTATATATGAAGATTGAAATTATTCAAGACTAACAAATACCAATTTACTATTATGAAAAGAGTTTTATTAGTTATAATAGGATGTTTATTGTTCTGCACCTCGTGTGATAGGTTTATAGAAGTTGACGGAGGTTTTCCCGACAAAATCCATATTCCCAAGGAGGGTGGAGAGTTGACTCTTACCGGTAGTATGCCGATTATTTCTATCTCAATTTATGGTAAAGACAACGAAAAAAGGTCAAGATATAATAAAGAAGATGGAAGTGTTGAGGTAAAAAACCACTGGTTGATAGCAAGGGCAGAAACAAGAGGAAGTAAAACGTTTTCACTTACAGCAGAGCCGAATACAAGCAACAAAAGTCGTAAATTCGATATATACATAAATTATACATCAGGCTTAGAATATGCTTGTTTTACGGTAAAACAAGATTAAGTATTTCCCATAACAACCGATAGCCGAGCAGCGACGCTCGGCTATCGGTATTTATAGGGGTTGTGGTTACAACTTTACCAAGTGGCTGCTTTCGCAGGTGAAGTGAGGGTTGAGCAGCGACTCCTTATTGTAGGCAAACTCCTCGCGTGCGGGGTGCGAGAGGGTGCGGCCACCCGCAGCAGCCAAGATAGCCTCGCCCGCAGCGGTATCCCACTCGTAGGTACCTGTGGTGCGGATATAGTAGTCGAACGTACCCTCGGCAATCAGGCAGAACTTATACGACGAGCCCTGCTCCTCGACCACCGCGTCGGGGTGTTTCAACTTAAACTCGTTGATATGGGTAAAGGTCTCCTCGGTGTTGTGGGAGCGGCTGATGGCAATCCTCAGCGGTTTGTTGCACGCCTCGGTGACGGGCAGTTT
This sequence comes from Tidjanibacter sp., assembly GCA_017521965.1. Lineage (GTDB taxonomy): Bacteria > Bacteroidota > Bacteroidia > Bacteroidales > Rikenellaceae > Tidjanibacter. Next base: position 3,887 of record JAFXAY010000006.1, read on the forward strand.
CTCCACATCGGCAAGCAGTTCGCCATAGCAGTACTCCGCCTCGGAGTCGGCCACTACGCCCTCCTTACGGAACGCGCCAAGGTCGGGGTCGGAGAAGTAAATCTTGCGGATATAGGGGACATAAATCACGCCAAAGAGGGGTTTATTATCGACCATCAGCGCGATATTGACCGTAAATTCGCCATTGCCCTTGATGAACTCCTTAGTTCCGTCGAGCGGATCGACAAGCCAGAACAAGTCCCAATCCTTGCGCTCGGTGTAGAGCATCTCTCTGCCCTCCTCGCTCAGCACGGGGATACGGGTCTGGCCCAAGTAGCGTTTGATAAGGTCGTGCGAGCGACGGTCGGCCAGGGTGATGGGGGTGTTGTCGCTCTTCAAGTCGATGTCGAGCGGCGACTCACTCTCGTAGATGGAGAGTATCTCTGCTCCTGCCCTAATGGCGGCATTGTAGGCCTTAGGCAGCAGGAACTCTTTTTGTGTAAGTGTTATCATAGTAGTTTTAAGGTTATTATTTTTCTCTCTTATTGCAATTCAAATATCGGCAGTCGGCCTCCACTCACATCGACGCTCACCACGCGCGGACCTCGGAAGCGCTTACCGTTCATATCTTTCCACACACCTCGGGGCAGTCGCACTGCGCGTACCTTTTCGTCATCGACCGGTGGGGCTATCAGCCACTTATCACCCAGCATATAGTGGTCGTAGCAGTCGCCAAAGCCATCTTTGGGGAACATATACTCCATAGTGCGCATCATAGCCTCGGCGGTGTTCGATGCCTCGCCGAGCAACTCACCCATCCACGCCGACTGTTCGGCACGCCAGCGAATCACATCGGCCAATGCCTTGCCACGCTCACCAAACTTCCAGGGCGGAGCAATCACCGTCGCCACGGGGAGTGCCACCGACGAGATAGTCCTGCGCCACAACTCCTCACCCTCGGCGTGGGCCTTGCTCAGTGTGGGCGATACAAAGGGGTAGCCCACCTGACCTATGCGGAGCGCCTGATGGAGCGCACCACCAATCGTACCGTCGCCCGCCACTTGTGCAGCCTTGTCACCCACAAGTGCCGATGCAGGTGCGTAAAGCATCATCGGAATACCCTCGCCAACCGCCTTCCAAGCGGCATAGAACTCGCCCATAGCCTCCTCCGAGAGCCTACCCTCCAAGAGGGTGGCATCTACACGGAAACCATCGATACCGTAGAGGCTCATCAGGCTGCGCAACTCACCATTATATCTTTCGGCCATAGCCATATCGGGCACACGACACGCCATAAATCCCGCCTCGCTGTCGAAGAGGACCACGTTGCCCTGCTCATCGAGCAGCAGGTTGCCCGCCTCGCGGCTACGCACAAACTCTCTGCCCGAAGCCGCCACGCAAGGGGACACGGAGAGCATCACACGGAAGCCCAGATTGTGCAGTTTGCTGACCATATCAGCAGGTGCAGGATAGCTTTCAGCATCGAAAACAAGTTCCGACGAGTGGCTCTGCCACCCCTCGGGAATCAACATTATACCCGTAGGCAACCCCTCTGCAATGATTTTTTCGGCGTAGGCCACTACACTCTCGGCAGTGTGCAGAGCACCCACCTCACCTGCTGCATCGTAGATGATGTTGGTGTAGAGCGATGCATCGGGCTTCGCACCGCTCGGTGCGGCGTGGGTGTGGCGATAGACCAGATATGCCTCGCGCAGTGAACGACCACCCTTGCGCACCTCGACCTTCTCGGCAGTGGAGGTGATGGTAAAGGTGTTGCCATCGAACGCAATCTGCATAGGCTCGGCACTCCACACATATCGGCCCGCACTCGATAGGAGTGCCGCCATACGGAACTCATACTCCTCGCCATCGGCTGTGTTCCACTCGAAGGGCTCGGTGAAGGGCTCGGCAATGGTCATATCGGCCGACAATCCCCACCACTTCTCGCCCGCCTCGACGGGGATAGTTGTGGTGTAAGGTTGCGCCAAAAGGGTACTAAATGTGGTTAGCAGAAGTATGATTGTTGTGCAAAAATATCTCATTGTTAGTCGAAAAATCCTTATATCCCTAAAATCACACTAAGATATGGACTTTTTCTTACTTAACGAAATTTTTTGGCAATATAATATCCCGAATTCTAAAAATAGGTGATAAAACCACTCTCCACGTACCCACTCTGTTAGGCCACACTCCACCATCGACATCAGCAAGCAACAGAGCCGCCACCACAGCCACGGTAGCCCTCACCACCGACGATAGCCACACCACACCTATCAGCAGCAGCGCCCCGAGCGGATAGTCCTCGAAAGGTGCCGAGAGCACCAGCGCCAAGAGCCACAGTGCCCAGAGTTGCAATACCCACACGGGGGCATAGTAACGCCCCGTTACAGGGTTGCGTAGCGATCGGGCACCCACATCTCCCGAGGTGACACTGCCCAGCAGTAGCGGCAAGAGGCGCTCCCCCACTCCCGACACCCGCTGCACCGCAGGGGCGTGTGAGAGTGGCGAGTGGCGCATCGGGGCGTGACGCACCTCTCGACCGGCGGTTGCAGTACTACGCGCCATAGCACCCAGCGGGTCGTCGGAGGCAACAAAGCCACCCTCGGCAATCACCTTCTCGCGCTTAAAGAGGTAGAGCGGAGCGATAATCCTACCACCCACACGCTCACCGCGCCCGCCACCCCCTGCCAGCAGCACAAGTCGCTCGGCTACCGACACCACATCGGCCACCACCCTATTGGCAGCAAAGGCGACCACCCAACTGTTGCGCCTACTCAGAGCGGCATCCACCAAGAGGGTGAGCGACGATGGCGATAGTTGGGTGCGGTTGTCGAGGGGTAGCAGCAGGTCGTAGCCTGCCACCTCGGTAGCACAATTATAGCAATCGGCCACCGACTCGGCACGACAATCGACAACCACCAATCGGCGATAGCGACGAGCACGGGAGCGATAGAGCCGCTCCACACCTCGGCAGGGCAACCCCTCAGATGGAGCAAAATCGACCTCCGCCATATCGTAGCGCTCGATAATATGCCCTGCACCCGCCACCTGTCGGAGATTGGCCACCCACAACAACTCATAATAGGGGTAGTCGATGGATAGTCGCTCCTCCAACGCACCTGCCGATAGTGGCCCGACAATGACGATGGTCACCCCCGCAGTGTGGCGGTCGCTATTGTCGCTCGCACCACCATCGCGCAGCAGCAGACGCGCCCTGCGACACGCTCCACCAATGCGCCACACCCCCACCACACTACGCGCCACCACCGCCACAACGTAGAGCGCATAGACCAAAAGTGTCAGCAGTATAAGTTGTTCGATATCCATAGTCATATCTTTATCAGGTTACGTTTGCGGAGCGACAATCGACGAGCCGCATAGTTGGCAAGCGGTGAGCCCACTGCCGCCTCGGCCTCGTCGAACAGGTGCAAGGCTCGCGCCGAATAGCCTTCGCGCAGGAATAGCCGCATCACACCTCTTCGCTCGTCGAGGGTCATTGCACTTGTAGCCTCCACAATGCGTCTATCGACCGTCGCGCCCAACTTAGCGAGGGCAGTGAGGGCTGCAAAGCGCACCTCACCACTCGGCAGGGTGAGTGCCCCAAAGACCTCCTCCTCGTAGTCGGCAAGTTCGTAACGCGCCACAACCCTCAGCGCCACCAATAGGGGGAGGGACTGGCGAGTGGCAAAGAGCGACCGACACGGAATCTCCACCCTGCACTCCTCCAAGCGTGCCACCAAATGGGGCACAAGGTAGGCGGGGAGCGAGGAGCCACTCAGAATCTCCGCCACACGGTCGGGAGAGTGACAGACGAGAATCAACAGCCGATACAATTGCGCCAGAGGCTCTGCGGGCGACAGACGGGCAATGCGCTCGGCATAGTCATCGCTGAGGGGGAGCACGCTCAGCAGTTGCAGCGCATCGGCTGTGGCGAACGCCCCACCCCTCTCGGCACGACGTACCAAGTGGTAGGTGAGTGAACAACGCCTACCCAATCGCTCTCGCTCCGTGGGGCTTAGTAGCGAGAGGTGACGGGTGAGCGAGAAGAGCGACTCAGCCATCTGCTGACGTGCGCGGGCTGTGCGTGGCGGTGGGGGTAGCCCTCCATCGGTAGCATAACGATAGAGGCGGGCAGTGGTCTGGCGTAGGGAGTCTGTATCGTCGCCACGCCCCACCCTGAGCGCCAGCCAGAGGAGTAATACCCCCTCCGCGAGGAGGAGCAGCAGGCATAGCGGCAGGAATATGGAGAGAGCGTTCACGGTCGGGAAGATAGCTCCTCGGCCACCTTGCGCAACAGACGGGGTGGCGAGAGAGGAAAGGATAAGAATTGGTCAACACCGCTCTCGTAGAGCGACAGCAGGGAGTGCTCACAACGCAGGTGGGAGATGACGAAGATTGTGGGGCGTGGTGCGGAGCGACGAGAGAGTCGGTCCACCAAGTCGTCGCCACACATAAAGGGAGCGAGGTAGCCGGTGAGGAGCAGCGAATAACTATCCGCCATCAACTCCTCGACCATAGCCCTCGCCGAGGCCGCTACGATAATCTGTGCGCCGAGCGTACCGAGCACCAGCGATAGGCTCTCGGCAGCGATGGGCGACGGAAAAGCAAGCAAAATTTTTCTCATAGCGGAGTATTATCAAGTCAAAAACTGCGCCAAATGGTGGTGGTGCACAAAGGGTGGCGGGTAGTCGGGGAAACTTTTTGGTAAAAAAGTGAGGGAAAGTTTGTTTTATCAATTAATTGCCTTATCTTTGCACTCCGAAATTGACTAAAATTTATTGTTAAACAATGTACGTAATCGTAGAAATAGCAGGCCAACAGTTTAAGGCTGAGAAAGGTAGGAAGCTCTATGTACACCGTCTTCACGAGGAGGAGAATGCCTCGGTGAGCTTCGACAAAGTCCTGCTGACGGATAATGACGGTCAGGTTGTAGTTGGCACACCTGTAGTAGAAGGGGCCAAGGTAACTGCAAAAGTTCTCAAACACCTCAAAGATGACAAGGTTATCGTGTTTAAGAAAAAACGCAGAAAAGGATACAAGGTTAAAAATGGTCACCGCCAGCCTTTAACCCAGATTCTTATTGAGGAGATAACTGTTGCTTAACTTTTAAAAAATTCATCGGAAATGGCACACAAGAAAGGTGTAGGTAGTTCGAAGAACGGCCGTGAGTCGGAGAGCAAACGACTCGGTGTTAAGTTGTTTGGCGGCGAATTTGCCAAAGCAGGCAACATCATTGTACGCCAGAGAGGTACTGTTCACAACCCCGGCGAGAACGTAGGTATGGGTAAAGACCACACTCTGTTCGCTTTGGTTGACGGTACTGTAACCTTCACTAAGAAGGCAACCGGCAAATCGTTTGTAAGCGTTACTCCTCTGGGCGAGTAATCACAAACAACAACGACAAAAAAAGACCTCGAAAAATCGAGGTCTTTTTTTGTTTACAATGCACTTCAGTTGCTACATAGCACCTTTCAGGGTGCAGGCGTAGGCGGAGGATTCGGTTGCGAGTTGGTGTGCGGCGGCTACTGTGTCGCCGCGGAGCCACGCCACTACGAAGGCGGCTGTGAAGGCGTCGCCTGCGCCCACAGTATCAACAACTTCCACCTCTACCACACCACGTTCGTCGGCTTCGGTGGCGGTCACTACGAGGCTGCCTTTGGAGCCGCGTGTGAGCACCACTGCTTGCAGACCGTAGCGGTCTATCAGGGTGCGGCAGCGCTCGGTGTCGTCGCCTGCTATATCGAGCATAGGGGCTACCACCTCCATCTCCTCATCGTTAATTTTGAGTATGTCGGCCACCTGCAATGAACGCTCTATCACCTCGCGCGAGTAGTAGTGCTGACGCAGATTTATATCGAACACTTTCAGACAACCTGCGGGCAGTGCGGCGAGGAAACTCTGAATAGTTACTGCCGAGCACTCCGAGCGCTGTGCAAGTGAGCCAAAGCAGACTGCTGCGGCCTCGGCAGCGAGGCTCTGCAAGGCGGGAGTGTAGGGTATGTTGTCCCACGCCACCCCCTCGCATATCTCGTAGGAGGGCACGCCGCGCTCGTCGAGAGTCACCGCCACGGTGCCTGTGGGGTGTGCCACGCGCTCTAAGTGTGCTGTGAGCCCTTTCTGGGTGAGCAGGGCTACTATCTCATCGCCGAGTGGGTCACTACCCACTGCACTCACTGCCACGCCCGCTCCGCCAAGGCGGGTGACGTGGTAGGCAAAGTTGGCGGGTGCTCCACCGAGCGCCTTGCCCGTCGGGAGCATATCCCAAAGAATCTCGCCAAGTCCTATGATTTTACCGCTCATCACTATTGCATTTTGTAGATTACAAAATCCTCAACTTTCAGGGTCTTGCCATCGCTGAAAAACTCGATGGAGTCGTAGGGCTCGTTGGGGAATACGCAGTTGGTGAATACCACATCGCCATCGTTGATGAACAACTCTGTGGAGTGCTTGTCCACGTAGAGTTCCAACTCGTAGGAGCGCGCCTCTGGCACGGGGGTTACGATAGGAGTGGTGATGTAACGTGGAGAGAAGTCGGTCTTGCCGCTCTTTGCACGGTCGAGGGTGAGAGTACCCTCGGCGGGGTTGAAGCGGAACTCGACATACTCGTTCAGCGAGTTACACAGACGGAAGCCATACTCCTTGTCGCCCTTGGGCAGTAGGGTCATATCGATGCTGTAAGCACCATCAAACTCCTCCAACAGACCACCTATCAAGGCTTTACCTTTAACCTTAACATCAACGGGCTCAGTCTGTTGCTTGCGAGCAGCATATACCTCGGCTGCGGGACGACTTGCGAGGAAGAGGTGCTCGCCATTGTGTTTGAGGCTCAGTTCGCGGGGCAGAGTCATAGCATTGCGGAAGTAACGGGTGGGCACAAAGTTTGAGTAGTTCCAATTGCTCATCCAACCCATAAATACGTGACGACCCTCCACGTTACCGAAGGTCACACCTGCGTAGTTGTCCACGCCCCAATCAATCCAGAGGGGATAAGGGAGCGGATCGGCGTGGAACTCTGTTCCGTCGAAGTCGCCGATAAAGTACTGCGTAACGCTACCGCCATTGGGACCACCGGGGTTGATGCTGACGAGCAACACCCACTTCTCCTCGCCATTATACTCCATACGGAGCAGGTCGGGACACTCCCATACAGCAGCGTGGGAGCCTATGCCGCGACCAAACTCGCTCAGCTTCTCCCAATTCTTCAAATCTTTTGAGCCATAGAAGGTTATAACCTCGCCTGTTGCGAGCGACATCACCCATTTGTCACCTATCCAAGCCACCTTCGGGTCGCGGTAGTCGCGATGTGCGGGGTCGGAGAGTACGGGGTTACCCTCGTATTTGGTAAAGGTACGACCACGGTCGTTGCTCCACGCTATGCTCTGGCGCTGCTGACGACCTGCGGAGGTGTAGATGCCCACAATGGCATCTTTGCCAAAGCCAGCGGTATTGTTCTTATCGACTACCGAGCTACCCGAGAAGATAGCGCCGAGCGAGTCGGGAGCAACAATCAGAGGGAGGTTCTCCCAATGTATCAGGTCGCGCGACACCGCATTTCCCCAGTGCATATTGGAGTGGGTTGTTCCGTAGGGATTCGACTGAAAGGCGAGGTGCCACTCACCGTCGTGATATACCATACCGTTGGGGTCGTTTGTCCAGCCGAAGTAGGGTGTAAAGTGATAGAGGGGGCGATACTGCTCGTCGTACTCCATAGGTATCGAGTCGGCAAAGCGTACATCGTCGGGTGCGCCACCGGCGATTGTTACGGTCACCTTTTGACCCTGACGCTCGGCGAGGTCGATAGGTATCCAATAGGTTGCATCGGCGGCACTCGCCAGACGTATTGTCTGAGGCTCACCGAGTAGCGACTCGCCATCGGCGGTTACTGTGAGGCGTGCCATCTGGCCATTATCGGCAGCAGGCACCAACATGTAACGAGCCGAAACGGTCATCTCGCGGCTCGATTCGCGCATCTGGCCACGAGGTTGAGCCACCAATGCAGCACTAATCAGCAAGGCGGCCAATGAGAGGCAAAAAGTCTTAGTTTTCATAAACAAGTCAGTTATTAGGTTATTATTTTAGTTATTTTCAAATCATTTATTAAAATAATTATAAATATACATTACGGATATTAATAATTATTAAAAACATCAAAAGCGCACCTCACTACGTTTCGGATTAAATTATTAAAATTATTTAATAATAAAACTATTTATTGTGCTCTATATCGCACCCAGCGCAGTTGCCCGAACAGAGCGACTCATCGCCACAGTCGGCGCCATCGCCACGCTCGGCAGCGTCCATCTCGCGGGTCTCCTGCACGGCACATTTAATGTTGTTCTCGCGCATCAGAGGGTGGGTGCTTATCTCGGCATCTTCGCGGTGCGAGCCATCTTTCTTGGTCAGCGCCAACGATATGCCAAAGGCAAAAAAGGCGACAATCAGAATAGTTGCCAACAGAGTAACAAGCGTAGCAGACATAATTACAGAAATATATAATATAACTTTTAAACTTTTTTTGCAGAGGTTTTGTGCAAAAGTAGTAAATTTGCATCAATAATCATATAGGTAGATATGAAGATAGTTATTGCAGGAGCAGGAGAAGTTGGTAATCACCTTGCCAAGATGCTCGCAGGAGGCGACCACGACCTTACAGTTATCGATAGCGATATCAAGTTGCTCGAAGATGTGAGCAGCGTGGCCGACGTAATCACCGTCGAGGGCGACTGCTCGTCGTTCTCGGTACTCAAAAAGGCTGCCGCACGCAAGGCAGACCTCTTCATCGCGGTAAACCACGATGAGAACCTCAATGTGCTCTCCGCTATCCTCGCAAAGCAGCTCGGAGCAAAAAAGTCTATCGCACGCGTCGATAACAAAGAGTATCTCGAACCCAACAACAAGGAGATTTTTATCGATATGGGTATCGACTACCTCTTCTACCCCGAGCAGATTGCCGCCAACGAGGTTATCACCCTGCTGGGTCAATCTTCGACTACCGAGTATGTCGATTTTTCGGGCGGTCGCCTCTCACTGATTGGTTTCCGATTGGACACAGGCTCACCCTTTATCGGCAAGACCATTGCCGAGATTGACAGGTCGATTCCCAATGTGCAGTTCCGTATTGTGGCCATCTCGCGCGAAAGCCGCACCATTATCCCCAATGGCTCGGTGGAGATCGACGAGAACGACACTATCTACATCATCACCAACCGCCAGCACGTGCGCCACATTGTGGAGTACTCGGGCAAGACCAACATCGAGATTAACAACCTGATGATTTTGGGCGGTAGTCGTATCGGTATGCGAGTGGCGCTCGAACTGCAAGACGAGGTGAACGTAAAGCTCATCGAGTACAACGCCGACAAGGCCTACAAACTCGCCGAAATACTCGACAAGACACTGATTATCAACGAAGATGGTCGCGATATTGAGTCGATGCTCGAAGAGGGCCTGACCAATATGGACGCCTTTGTGGCGGTGACAGGTCGTTCGGAGACCAACATCTTGGCAGCGATGATTGCCAAGCGTATGGGTGTGAAGAAGGTGATTGCCGAGGTGGAGAACCTCAACTACATCAACTTGGCCGAGAGTATCGGTATCGACACCATCATCAACAAGAAATTGATTACTGCAAGTAATATATTCCGCTTCACAATGAGCACCGATGTACAGGCTATCCGCTGTCTGAACGATAGCGAGGCCGAGGTTATGGAGTTTATCGTGAAGCCCAACTCCCCAGCAACGAAGGTTAACGTAGCCGGACTCGACTTCCCCAGCGAGGCCATAATTGGCGGTGTGGTACGTGGCGACAAGGTATTTATTGCCGAGGGCGCTACCCGTATCCAAGCCTACGACCGAGTGGTGATATTCTCACTCCCCTCGGCGATTGGCCGCATTGGAAGATACTTTAATTAACAACAGATGACACTGATAAACAAAGTAATTAATACCGTATTTGCACCACGTCGCCGCGAAATAGAGAAATTCAAAGAGCACCCCATAGAGGTACAGGCCGAACAATTCGCGCGACTCATCGAGCAGGGCAGCCGCACACAGATAGGCGCCGAGCGAGGCTTGCTCCGCGGCACCTCCTACTCACAATTTGTGCGCAAGATGCCCATCATCGAGTATGCCGATATGGAGCCCTATGTTGACCGCATACGCGCAGGAGAGAAGAACGTGCTTTCGGCCTCGCCTGTACGCTGGCTGGCAAAGAGTAGCGGTACAACTAACTCGAAGAGTAAGTATATACCCGTAACCGTTGGCGGACTCAGCGCGAGCCACACCCGAGGCCCGAAAGATGTGATGGCAATCTTCTGCCACACCTTCCCCAGCAGCCACGTACTCGACGGTAAGATGCTGACACTCGGCGGGTCGAAGCGTTTGGAGAACGACTCCGACAAGATATTGGCAGGCGACCTCTCGTCGATACTCATCGACAACACCCCACGTTGGGCGTCTTGGTTGCGTATGCCGAGCAAGCGCACTGCCCTGCTCGCCGACTTCGACGAGAAGGTGCGACGAATCTGCGAGGAGTCCATTAATCAGGATATACGCTCGTTTAGTGGCGTACCCTCGTGGAACTTGGTGATGCTCAACAGAGTACTCGAATATACAGGCAAGCAGAACATACTCGAAGTGTGGCCCAATATGGAGCTGTTTGTGCACGGTGGTATGAACTTCGGCCCCTACAAGGAGCAGTTTGCAAAGATTATACCCTCGCTCGATATGAAGTATATGGAGACCTACAACGCCTCCGAGGGATTCTTCGCAATTGCCGAGGAGCCCTACACCAACGAGATGCTCCTGATGCTCGACTACGAAACGTTCTATGAGTTCCTACCCACCGACTCGCTCGACAACCCATCGCGTGCGGTGCCATTGGAGGGTGTGCGCACAGGTGTTAACTATGCGATGATTATAACCTCGTCCAACGGTTTGTGGCGATATATGATTGGCGACACAGTGGAGTTCACCTCCACCTCGCCCTACAAAATCAGGATTACGGGTCGCACCAAACTCTTTGTCAATGCCTTTGGCGAGGAGATTATCATCGACAATGCCGACCGCGCTATGGCTATGGCGTGTGCGGCGACCAATGCCGAGGTGGGCGAATACACTATGGCGCCTGTCTATATGAGTGGCAGGGAGAAGGGTGCTCACGAGTGGATTGTGGAGTTCCACCATCAGCCGAGCGATATGGCGGAGTTCACTCAGCAACTCGACAAGGCATTGCAGCAACTTAACTCCGACTACGAGGCCAAGCGCAAAGGCGACACCACGCTTCACGCCCCGATAGTGAGGGCTGTGCCTAAGGGGTCGTTTATGGAGTGGCTGCGCAGTGAAGGTCGCTTTGGCGGTCAGTGCAAGGTGCCCCGACTGAGCAACGACCGAAAGAATATCGAGAGCCTGAAAGCATTTTTGAAGATAGACTAACCCTAATACTAACCACCATAAAATCAACCCAATATGTATATTGCAATAGCAGGAAACATTGGTAGCGGCAAGACTTCGCTAACCCAACTTTTGGCACAGCGCTTCAACGCACGCGCCTACTATGAGGATATCGACAACCCCTACATCGGCGACTTCTACGACGATATGAGCCGCTGGTCGTTCAACTTCCAGATCTACTTCCTCGCAAGTCGTATCAAGCAGACCAAGGATATGTTGGCCGGCGAGGGAAGTGTAATTCAGGACCGCACAATCTATGAGGATGCCCATATCTTTGCGGGTAACCTCCACCAGATGGGGCTGATGTCGTCGCGCGACTTCGGCACCTATATGAAGATTTTCGAGCTCACCAAGGGTCTTGTACCCGAGCCCGACCTGCTCATCTACCTCAAAGCGAGCGTTCCTACTCTGGTAAGCCAGATTCTCAAACGCGGCCGCAACTACGAGATGGGTATCGATATCGACTACCTCGAAAGACTCAACAACCGCTACAACGATTGGATTGAGAATAGCTATAAGGGCAAAATCCTCACCATCGACGTAGATAACAACGACTTTATCCTCAACCCCTCGTTGGTTGACGATATAGAGAAGAGAATCAGAGAGATGTGCGCTAAGTAGCACTCACACTACCCTACACCAAACACCCCTATCTCAGTGGCGAGAACACAAATAAAAGAGGAGTTCAAGAGGATGATGGAGGGGATTCTCGGCAGCGAGACTCCCCTTCTGCTATCTGCGCTCGACGGTGAGCCGCAGGTGAGTATTCGCTACAACCCCTTCAAGGTAACAGCCCGCCCCGAGGGTGAGGGTGTGCCTTGGAATCGCTATGGCTACTACCTCTCGGAGCGACCTATATTCACCTTCGACCCACTCTTCCACGCTGGTCAATACTATGTGCAGGAGGCCGCATCGATGTTTGTGGGCCACCTGTTCGAAGGGGCTACCGAGGGGGCTGAGGGGTTGCGCCTGCTCGACCTGTGCGCCGCACCCGGAGGCAAGACCACCCTATATTCCGCACAAGTGGGCTTGGAGGGGTTGGTGGTTGCCAACGAGCCGGTGAGGAATAGGGCTAAGGTGCTGGCCGAAAATGTGCGCAAGTGGGGCTTGGGCAATGTGGCGGTGGCTATGAACGACCCGCACGCCATTGCCGAGGCACTACCTGAGTGGTTCGACGTGGTGGCGGTCGATGCCCCCTGCTCGGGCGAGGGTATGTTCCGCAAGGACGATAGGGCCAGAGCCGAGTGGTCGCCCGAGGCAGTGAGGATGTGTGCACAGCGTCAGCGCTCGATACTCAGCGATGCGTGGGAGGCGCTGCGCCCGGGTGGAGTGCTCATTTACAGCACCTGCACCTTCAACCGCGCGGAGGACGAAGAGCAGGTGGAGTGGCTCACCGAGGAGTTTGACACTGAGGTAGTTGAGATAGATATAGACCCTGATTGGGGCATCACACTGAGCGAGGCAGCAGGCCACACCTGCTACCACTTCTACCCCCACCGTTCGCGTGGCGAGGGACTATTTGCGGTGGTGCTTCGCAAGGCGGAGCGCAGGAGCAAGCAACGCCCCACCCGTGCTCGCCGCACAGCACTCATCGCCGCACCTAAGCGCGAGGTGAGTGAGTTGCAGCGTTGGGTAGAGGGTGGCGAGGCGATGCGCTTTGCTACTGCGGGCGACCGATATTTCGGTTACTACGCCCACCAGATGGAGGAGATGAGCTATGTGAGCGACCGCCTGAACGTCATCTACTCGGGCGTATGTATGGGGCAGATGTTTGGCGGCAAGCTGCGTCCCGACCACGCTCTGGCACTCTTCCACGACCTGAGCGCAAGTGTGCCACGCACGGAGCTGTCGCGCGCCGAGGCTATGGCCTATATGCGTCGCGAGAGCCCTGCCGAGATAGCCGCCAAGATGAACGAGGGAATAGGTGCACTCTGCTACGAGGGCGCAACGATTGGTTGGGCCAAGAGGATAGGTGCACGAATCAATAATATGTTACCCACCGACCTGAGGGTACTCACCAAAGAGAGCGAGGAGGAGATATGGCAAGAATAGTTATCGGACTGTCGGGGGGCGTTGACTCCTCCGTTGCGGCATACCTGCTCAAAGAGCAGGGACACGATGTCGTGGGACTCTTTATGATTAATTGGCACGACACCGAGGGAACACTCAGCGGCGCTTGCCCGTGGGAGGAGGATAGGCTGATTGCCGAGATGGTGGCACGCAAATTAGATATAGGCTTCTATGTAGTTGACCTGAGCGAGCAGTATCGCAAGAGAGTAGTTGACTATATGTTCTCGGAGTATGAGAAGGGGCGCACCCCTAACCCCGATGTGCTGTGCAACCGTGAGATTAAGTTCGATGTCTTTGTCGAGGAGGCACGCCGCTTGGGTGCGGAGTATGTGGCTACGGGCCACTACTGCCGCAAGGAGAGCGTGACCGATGCGGAGGGCAACACCCACCACCGCCTACTCGCAGGCAGCGACCCCAACAAGGACCAGAGTTATTTCCTCTGCCAACTATCGCAGGAACAACTCTCTATGGCGCTCTTCCCCATCGGCGACCTGCTGAAACCAGAGGTGAGGGAGATTGCTACAAAACTGCATCTGGCCACCGCCACTCGTAAGGACTCGCAGGGTATTTGCTTTGTGGGTAAGGTCGATTTGCCCCTATTCCTGCAACAGAAGTTGAAGGCCAAGAGGGGCAGGATTATCGAGATACCCGCCTCGTGGGAGGGCTATGAGAGATATTCGGCGCTCGACAGGGAGGTTGCTGGGGTTATTGCCGAGGGTGGCACGCCAAGCGAGGAGCAACTCGCGGCACTCGCCACACCCCACTGCTACACCCCTGCCGACGGTAAGAAGGTTGGCGAGCACGGTGGCGCACACTTCTACACGATAGGCCAGCGCAAAGGCCTCGCGGTGGGCGGCACACCCGAACCTCTGTTTATTATCGGCACCGACGTGGAACGCAATATCGTCTATGTGGGACAGGGCAAGAATCACCCGGGACTCTACCGCAGAGCACTGCGCATCGCAGGCAAGGAGATGCACTGGATACGCCCCGACTTGATGCAGGAGGCGGGGAGCAGCAGAGAGTACTCGGTGCGCATACGCTACCGCCAACCACTCCAAGCCGCCACTCTCCACACCACGGAGAGTGCGGGTTATATCTATTTTGAGGAGCTGCAACGCGGCATCACCGCCGGTCAGTTTGCGGCGTGGTATGCGGCAGACGAACTGATAGGCTCAGGCACGATTGAGGCGTAACGAGTGATAGGCAGCACAGAGGAGGCTGCCTATTTTCATCTAAAAGGTCGGAAAAATAATCAGTTTGGCGCATAATCAACTATCTATGCAATAAAAAACTCTGAAAGGCGTTATATTTACGAAAGTAAAATAGGGCGAAAGCCTTAGAGTTTTTCATAAGTTTTTAGGGGGAAGTCGATTCCACTGAATCGGCTTCATATTGGGGGCCCGACGAGTAGCAATACTCGTCGGGTTTTTTGGTAGTGGGGAGATGCTGTGTTTGTAAGGTGATTAATCAAGCTACCTCTACTGACCACCTCGACACCTGCCTGCTCCGCAGGCAATTGTAGGTCTGACCCACCCCCAAGCCCCCGCCTCGGCGGGGGATGTGCCTGCAATG
>JAFXAY010000030.1 GCA_017521965.1 Tidjanibacter sp.
CACTGCTTGGATGTACCACGGTGGCGACTCTCAGCGTGTAATCGGTAACTGTCTGCGCAAATATCCGCGCGAGAGTTACTTCCTTGCCAATAAGATGCCGCCTACTGCACAGAACCTTGCCGATGCGAAGAGTATCTTCCAAGAGCAGTTAGACCGTTGCGGAGTGGACTATTTCGACTACTATCTGCTCCACAACATTCAGCGTCAGAGCCAGTGGGACGACTTCTATGTGGCTCAGGGTGTCTATGACTATCTGTTGGAGGAGAAGAAGGCGGGGCGTATTCGTCGCTTGGGCTTCTCGTTCCACGGTAATGTCGAACTTATGCGTTATATGCTCTCGCAGCCTATCGACTGGGAGTTTATACAGATTCAGATGAACTACCTCGACTGGGAGGATCCCAATATGCGTGCTCGCGAACTCTATGAGATGATAGCCGAGAAGGGTATCCCCGTAGTGGTTATGGAGCCTATTCGTGGCGGTGCTCTGGCCTCGATGAACGACCGATTGGTGGAGATGATGACCGAACAGCGTCCCGAACTCAGCCCTGCCGGTATGGCGCTCAGTTTCTGCGCTACCTATCCGGGTGTTATGTGTGTGCTGAGTGGTATGACCGCTATGGAGCACGTTGTGGAAAATGTTAATACCTTCATCGACTTTGAGCCTCTCAGCGAGGAGAATAGCAACACCCTCTTGAAGGTTGCCGAACTCCACAAGGCTAATCCCTCTATTGGCTGTACCCAGTGTGAGTACTGTATGCCTTGCCCCTACGGTATCGATATTCCTCACATCTTCGAGATATACGATCGCAGCAGTCAGGAACTCAACCTGCCCGACCCGTCGGGTGAGCACGACAAGGAGTTCTTCCGCAAACGTCGCCTCTTCCTCAATCGCTATAAGAATACGATTGACCAGCGTGCAAGAGCGGAGTTCTGCATCAACTGTGGACAATGTGAGCCCGCTTGTCCGCAGCGCATACGTATTCCTCGCCAATTAGACCGTATCGAGCAACTTGTTAACGAACTTAAACACATCTAACCCATAGAGAGATTATGTCAGCAAAGAAGAAAGTACAGAAATCGTGGCTCCGCAGAGGTCGTATTGTATTGGCTATCTGCTCGTTTGTGATGCTCACAATGCTCTTTGTAGCCCTCTCGGGTACGAAGATGTTTGCCTTTATGGCTAAGGCTCAGTTTGTTCCTGCGCTCTTGGCAGGTAACTTTATTGTGGTGGCAGTTGTGCTGCTCGTCACTCTCCTGATGGGTCGTATCTACTGCTCGGTGGTATGTCCTCTCGGACTCTTCCAAGACCTCTTCAATTGGCTCACCAAGCGACTTGGTGGCAAGAAGAGTGCTCGTCGTTTCAGCTACTCCAAGCCTAAGAGCGTGTTGCGCTACTCGGTGTTGGCGGTGTTTGCTCTGCTGCTCATCTTTGGTGTAGCGGGTATTGCGGCTCTTGTTGAGCCTTACAGTGCATTTGGTCGTATGATGACCGACCTGATGCAGCCCGCCGCTATCGGTGTGAATAACCTGCTTGCCTCCTTGTTTGGCGACAGCTTTGGTCGTGAGCCTTATGTTGCTATCAACGCCTTGGCACTCTCGGTGTCGATTGTAACCTTCGTGCTGATTGCCTATCTGGCTTGTCGTAGCGGTCGTACTTGGTGTAACACCGTCTGCCCCGTAGGTACTCTGCTGGGTTGTGCAGGCAAGGTTGCTCCTTTGAAGGTGCGTATCGACGAGAGCAAGTGTATCGCTTGCGGCTTGTGCGAAAAGAAGTGTAAAAGTTCCTGTATTGACTCGAAGAATAAGAAGATTGACTACTCGCGTTGTGTAGATTGCTTCGACTGCTTGGAGAACTGCTCGACCGGTGCAATTAAGTTCACCACCGCCGCAGGTGTTGCTAAGGCCGAGGCTAAGAGCGCCGAGAAACCCGCACCAAAGGCCGATAATGCCGAGGGTGGGGTAGAGGACCCCTCGCGTCGTCGCTTTATTACCACCGCTTTGGCAACGGGAGTGGCTATTCCCGCTGCTTGGGCGCAGAAGAAGGGTGACGAGGCTGTGGCTGCTATGACCGACAAACAACCCGCTGAGCGTAAGGTGGCTGTGTCGCCTTTCGGCTCGTTGAGCCACAAGCACCTGAATGAGAAGTGTACCGCTTGCCACCTCTGCGTGAGCAAGTGTCCCAACGATGTTCTGCGTCCCGCTTTGGGCGAATATGGTCTGGCGGGTATTATGCAGCCTGTGATGGACTACTCGCGCGGCTATTGCGACTACGAGTGTACCACCTGTATGGACGTATGTCCTGCGGGCGCTCTGAAACCCCTCTCGGTTGACGAGAAACAGGGCACTCAGATTGGTATTGCTGTGTTTAACAAGGAGTTGTGTGTGGTCAGCGATAATAACCACTCGTGCGGCAACTGTGCTTCGCATTGCCCCACCGGTGCTATCCGTATGGTCCCCGACTATACCGCACCTCTGCCCAATGCTCGTGGCAATCAGCGATACAAACTCTTCCCGCAGATTGAGGAGGCTCTCTGTATCGGTTGCGGTGCTTGTGAGTATCACTGCCCCGCCAAACCGTTTACCGCGATTCACGTCGAAGGCTTAGAAGTTCATAAAGCCTAATATCAAAAATAAAGAAAGACCTATCAGCAATGATAGGTCTTTCTTTTTGTCGGGATACCGAGATTCGAACTCGGGACCTCCAACTCCCGAAGCTGGCGCGCTAACCGGACTGCGCTACATCCCGATTGCTCTGAAAAGCACTGCAAAGATAATAAATAATCCGTAGAGCAAAAATTTTCAATTAAAAATTTCCATAACCCCCAATTCTACACCTATATAATATATAAGCGAAATAAAAGTGAAAAATTATTGCGAAGTTATGTTACATTTGTAGGTAGTTAGTCGTCTATATTGTGAAACCCGACCGAAAAATGGAGAAAACGAGATGAATCAACGCGAGTTTGCAGATAAGTTGTTGCCGATGAAGCAACTCATTTTTCGGTATGCGCTGGGACTTGTAGCCCGCCGCGACGAGGCTGAGGATATCACTCAGGATATCTACGAGAGGCTTTGGGAGCGGCGCGATGAGTTAAACGGGGTGAGCAACCTGCAAGGATATGTGCTCGGAGCGGTGCGCAACCTCTGCCTCGACAGAATAAAGCGACGACGACGATTCGACGAGCGAGTGGAGGAGATGCGGCATGAAGAGCGGGTGAGCCGACAGCCCGAAGGGTTTGACCTGAGGGAACTTGTAGCCCGAATAACCGCCACACTCCCCGAACGACAACAGATGGCTCTCCACCTGCGCGATGTGGAGGGCAGAGAGATGGCCGAGGTGGCAGCGATGATGGAGGTAGATGAGCCCACAGCGCGAGTGACACTAAGCCGAGCGCGAAAGAAATTAAGAGAAGAGATGCAAAAAATAATGAGTTATGGAGTTTAACATTTTCAGTCCCGATATGAACGTGGAGCAAATCCCTGAGGAGGTGCTCACCGAACAGGGCATCGACAAGGGCGACGATATGATAGGGTGGTGTCGCGACCTGCTCGACAAGTACTACGAGGGTGAAACCACGCTTGCCGAGGAGAGCCTGCTCCGCCACTACCTCACCACAGCCACCAATCTGCCCGACGATCTGGTCGCGGAGGCTGCAATGTTTGGCGGTATGGCTGCCATAGCCAAGGAGAGTACCAATATTGAACTCCGAGTGGTGAAGGCTCAGCGCCGACAACTCTTTATCAGGCGAGCACGTTGGATTTCGGCTGTGAGTGCAGCAGCAGTGGTGATGCTCTCCGTAGGCATCGGCCTGAACACCCAGCGCACCTACGGTTATATTAACGGAGCACCAATTCACGATAGCGATATGGCAATGGAGCAGGTGATGGTGGCGATGAGTTATCTGTCGAGTGCACACAAGCAGGTGGAGAGCAACGCACAGAGTGCCCGAGTGCCGATGGAACAGATGAATGATATTTTGGATATGTTTAATATGTTCTAATAGTGATAGTTATGAAGACAACCCAAATTTTAACAATTATAAATGATGGATTTATGAAGAGGATTTTTTATGTAGCATTTGCCGCTCTGAGTATCTGTATGGCTCAGCCTGCTGCGGCGCAAGAGTACAATGTTAGTAGCAACGAGGAGGGTATCAGCCTCTCCGACAAGAGTGGTAACGATGTGGTCAGCCTCCGTCCCTCCAACGATGGTGCCGAGGGTTTGTGGCTCAAAGTGGCCGGTATGGAGTTGCAGTTGCGACCCTCAGGTTCCAACTCCAAAGCAGAGGAGTTGTGGTTGCCCAAGAAGAACTCCGACCACTCTGCACTCATAGAGGCGGGTATCCCTACTCTCTCGTTGCACAATGCAGGTATGTTTAATGACGATTCGATTAATCGCATCACCAACCACGATTCCAGGTCGGTGCAGGTTAATCTGACTATTGCCGATGCCTTCCTACCCTTTACCCGCAACAACAGCCTCGGACTCTATGGTCGCATCATGGCGTCGTGGACAAATTACTACTTCAAAGACTTTACCCTTGGTCGTACCGATAATGGCGATTTGGAACTTCTTCCCGTGCCCGCAGGAACTAATATATCGAAACTTGTTACTACCGCTATTCGTGTCCCTGTCGAGTTGCAATTTACCTTCGGCTCCGACTTTTTTGTAAGTGTTGGTGGTTATGGCGGTTTGGTTCTTGACAGCTATACCAAGATGAGAAAACCCAAGGTGAAAGATAAGAGTATCTCCGCGGCTCCCTTTGAGGCAGGTCTGACTGCTCGTGCAGGTTATGGAAACTGGTATGTCTATTGCAACTATGGTATGACAGACCTCTTTAAGACTACTACTCAGCCCGGTATCCGTACCCTCACCTTTGGTCTTGCAACAGGCCTTTTTGAGTAACCACTAAACCGAGAAAGAGTATGAAACGTTTGATAACAATTTTTGCGCTTAGCATTGCTGCCCTTTTGGTGCCCGACAATCTTTCGGCTCAGAGCGATGCCTTTAAGCGATACCAGAATACCTACACTGGTTTGGAGGGAGTATCGATAACCACCATTTCGCCTACGCTGCTACGTATGGCAGGTGGTCAGCAGAGCGAGGAGTTCCGCTCGATGATAGACAAACTCAAAGGAATAACCATAATAGTTGCCGATGACCACTTCGATATTCTCAAAGCGGAGATTAATCGAGTGATTAAAGATGGCGAATATGAGGTGATTACATCGGTGGTCGATGGCAGTCAGACCGTTAAGGTATGTATGCGTCAGATTAGCCGCAAAGAGAACGAATTGCTGATGATTAA
This sequence comes from Tidjanibacter sp., assembly GCA_017521965.1. Classification (GTDB taxonomy): domain Bacteria; phylum Bacteroidota; class Bacteroidia; order Bacteroidales; family Rikenellaceae; genus Tidjanibacter. The sequence continues at coordinate 5,310 of JAFXAY010000030.1, forward strand.
TATGGATAAAGAGGAGTTTGTGGTGGTCAACATTGTGGGTGATATATCGCCCGACCAGATGCTGAGTGTCGGCAGAGGTATGATGTAATAATGGTTTGTTTGTAATATAATTTTAACAAATTTTCTCGACAAAAAGTGCTACTTTTGTGGCACTTTTTGTTATTAATAAAGATTTGTGAGTATGAATTTTGTGATTTTGGCTATCGGTTTGGCACTTATAGTTTTTGGTGCAGACTATCTTATTAATGGCTCCACGCTGATTGCTAAGCGATTTAAGGTGTCGGACTTTGTGATTGGTATGACAATCGTGGGTGTTGGTACTTCGATGCCCGAGTTTGTGGTTAGTTTTGTTGGTACTTTGCAGGGCAGTGCCGATGTCGCCATCGGTAATGTTGTTGGCTCGAATATAGCAAATATACTTTTTATACTTGGTGTTACTGCGCTGATTCACCCAATTGCGGTAAGTAAGGCCAATCTGCGTAAGGATATTCCCCTCTGTTTGGGTGTCTCGTTGCTGCTTACTGTTATCTGCCTGTGGATTACCCCGGGTGTGCTTGGCCGCTGGGCTGGTGTGATGCTTCTGCTCATCTATGCTTGGTTTATGTACCGCTCGTTCAAGGATAACGACTCGGTAGAGGAGGAGGCCTCAGAGGTTAAGGAGCGACCTATGTGGGTTGCGGTTGTGATGGTTGTTGGTGGTCTGCTGGCTCTCATCTTTGGTGGTCGTATGTTCGTCAACTCCGCAACTGCAATTGCGGCAGGACTTGGCGTTAGCGAGGCTGTTATTTCGATTACCGTTTTGGCTATCGGCACCTCGTTGCCTGAGCTGGCTGCCTCGATTGCTGCTGCTCGTCAGGGTCGTACCCAGATGGCACTTGGCAATGTTGTCGGCTCCAATATCGCGAATATCGCCCTTATCCTCGGCCTGTGTGCCACCACTTCGCCACTCTCGCCCTCGGGTATCACCGCAGTAGATTATGTGGCTATGATTGCGGCAGTGCTGCTGTTGATGCTCTCGGCATTTACCTTCCGTCGCAAGATGATAGATAGAGCAGACGGTGCGGTTATGATACTTGCGTATGTCACCTATATAGTAATTCTGCTAAATAGGTAGCCTCTAATTGACTTCAAATTTATATAAGTGACTTTTTTTTCGAAAAAAGTCACTTTTTTTTCGAAAAAAGTCACTTTTTTTGTTCCGACTATTGCACAATTAAAAAAGTTATTCTACTTTTGTAATGAAAACAAAGTTGTAATCATTACAAATAATGATAGTAGCTAAACAATATCTCGAAACTCACGGTATCCGTCCGTCGCAGCAGCGAATTGCAGTGATGCACTACCTGCTCACTCATCGCACTCACCCGAGCGTGGAGGAGATTTACGATGGGCTTAAAGGTGAGTACTCGACCTTGTCGAAGACTACTGTCTATAACACCCTCAAAACATTGTCGGAGAGTGGGGCGGTGCTGACGCTCAACATTGCGGGCACAAATGCCAACTACGACGGTTATGTGGCACCACACGCTCACTTCCTCTGCACTCGTTGCGGAAAGATTTACGATGTGGAACTTGCTCACTCCGACCTGATGGGCAAAAACCTGCCCGAGGGGTCACAGATTAATGACGTGCAACTATACTACAAGGGCATTTGTGGTCGTTGTAGTAGCAAATAGAACGAAAGAGAACATTAACATTAATAACAACTAAAAACAGACAAACACTATGAAAAAGTTCAAATGCACCGTATGCGGTTATATTCACGAAGGCGATAGCGCACCCGAGAAATGTCCTCTCTGCAAAGTTCCTGCTGAGAAGTTCGTTGAGCTCGTAGAGAGCGATGAGATTACCTTTGTTGACGAGCACAAGCTCGGCGCAGGTAAGGGCGCAAGTGCTGAGATTATCCAGGGCCTCAATGACCACTTTATGGGTGAGTGCACCGAGGTAGGTATGTACTTGGCTATGAGCCGCCAGGCCGACCGCGAGGGCTATCCCGAGATTGCAGAGGCTTTCAAGCGCTACGCTTGGGAGGAGGCTGAGCACGCTGCTAAGTTTGCAGAGTTGCTGGGCGACGTAGTTTGGGACACCAAGACCAACCTCTACAAACGTATGATGGCCGAGAGTGGTGCTTGCGAGGATAAACTCCGCATTGCAACCCTTGAAAAGAAGGAGAATCAGGATGCTATCCACGACACCGTACACGAGATGGCAAAAGACGAGGCTCGCCACGGCAAGGGCTTCGAGGGTCTCTACAAAAGATATTTTAAGTAAGCAATAGTAATAGAATTGGGTTATAGTTAATGTTCAGGGCGACTCCGTGAGGAATCGCCCTGAATTGTTTATAATTCAAAGTTCAAAATTCAAAATGATTTTTAGGGAGTGTTAGGGAACTTAGGGAAATTAGGGAATAATGAGAATTATGGGAAAATCTTTAAACTCCTTAAACTCACTAAATTCCTTAAATTCACTAAACTCATTAAATTCCTTAAACTCCCTAATTACTTCACGCAATCCTCGAATAGTTTTGGGATTCGGGTGTCGAAGTCGAGTTGTTTGCCTGTTGTGGGGTGGACGATGCTCAGTCGGTAGGCGTGGAGGCATACGCGACTTGCGGGGTTTGTCTTTGCGCTATATTTCTTGTCGCCTGCTATGGATGTGCCTTTCCATTCGAGATGGGCGCGTATTTGGTTTTTCTTGCCGGTCACTAGACGGAGATCGACGAGCGAGTAGTTCTCGCCACGACGCAGGGTAGTGTAGTATGTAATAGCCTCTTCACCCTCGCCGGGACGGGTCACCCACATCTTGTGGTTGCGGTCTTGGGTGAGGGGTGCGTTGATTTCGCCTTCACCCCCTGGTAAAGCGCCCTCGATGACTGCCACGTAGCGACGGTCGAGCACTAATCGGTGCCACCCGCGCTGCATCTGCTCCTGCACCTCCTGGCTCTTGGCGAACATCATCAGGCCCGATGTCTCGCGGTCCAGACGGTGGACAACAAATATCTTGTTGTCGGGGTGCTGCTGCTTGACGTAGTCGCTCAGTATGTAGTAGGCGGTGCGCTTCTGCTCCTTATCGGTGCCGATGGAGAGGAGTCCGTTGCGCTTGTTGATAACGACGATGTCGCTATCCTCATAGACTATTTGCAGTTGCTGACTCTTAGGGGTAGGGGCGGTGCGACCACTACCGATGGTCACACGGTCGCCAGCGCGGAGCGGGAAGTTGAACTGAGTGGTTGTCAAGTCGTTGACCGACACAAGTCGCTTGGTGAGGTAGGATTTAACTGTTGTGCGGCTCTTGTCGGGCATTGCCTCGAAGAGGAACTCCAAGAGTGGCATCTCTCGCTCTGGTCTGAGAATCATTGTCTTTGTTGGATTAGTTGCTAAAAAAATAGAGGTACAACACTTTGTGGGTGATGTACCTCTTTGTCGGGGTGACAGGATTCGAACCTGCGGCCCCCTGCTCCCAAAGCAGGTGCGCTACCGGACTGCGCCACGCCCCGAATTGCGCTGCAAATGTAAGAACAAACTCCCGAAAATGCAAACCGAACACAAAATTATCTGCTCTGCTATATTTAAAGGTATAGTCTGCGAACAGAAATTATTGG
>JAFXAY010000031.1 GCA_017521965.1 Tidjanibacter sp.
CCCGCCTATTTCAGCGACTCGCAGCGTCAGGCCACCAAAGAGGCCGGTGAGATTGCAGGTCTGAAGGTGCGCCGTATCATCAACGAGCCCACCGCAGCAGCACTCGCATACGGTCTGGACAAGGCAGGTAAGGATATGAAAATCGCAGTGTATGACCTCGGTGGCGGTACCTTCGATATCTCTATCCTGGAGCTGGGCGACGGCGTATTTGAGGTTAAGTCGACCAATGGCGATACCCACTTGGGCGGTGATGACTTTGACCACGTTATTATCGACTGGATGGCAGCCGAGTTCCAGAGCAAACACGGTATCGACCTGCGTCGTGATGCAATGGCTATGCAGCGTCTGAAAGAGGCAGCCGAGAAGGCCAAAATTGAGCTCTCGAGCAGCACTTCGACCGAGATTAACCTGCCCTACATTATGCCCGTAGACGGTATTCCTCAGCACTTGGTTATGACACTCACAAGGGCTAAATTCGAGCAGTTGGCCGACAATCTGATTCGTGCCACTATCGAGCCCTGCCGCAAGGCTCTGAGCGATGCAGGCTTGAGCGCAAGCCAGATTGATGAGGTTATTCTGGTGGGTGGTTCGACCCGTATCCCCGCAATCCAGAAGGTTGTTGAGGAGTTCTTTGGCAAGGCTCCCTCGAAAAATGTTAACCCCGACGAGGTTGTGGCTATCGGTGCAGCAATCCAGGGTGGTGTGTTGACTGGCGAGGTTAATGATGTGCTTCTGCTCGACGTTACTCCTCTGTCGCTCGGTATCGAGACTCTGGGTGGTGTGTTCACCCGTCTGATTGACGCCAACACCACTATCCCCACTCGCAAGAGCCAGGTATTCTCGACCGCTCAGGACAACCAGCCCTCGGTAGAGATCCACGTATTGCAGGGTGAGCGCCAGATGGCACGCGACAACAAGACTATCGGTCGCTTCCACCTCGACGGTATCCCCGCAGCACCCCGCGGTGTTCCCCAGATTGAGGTGACCTTCGATATCGACGCAAACGGTATCCTCAATGTTTCGGCTAAGGATAAGGGTACCGGCAAGGAGCAGAATATCCGCATCGAGGCATCGTCGGGTCTGACCGAGGCCGAGATTCAGCGTATGCGCGACGAGGCTAAGGCTAACGAGGCCAAGGATAAGGAGGAGCGCGAGCGCATCGACAAGATTAATGGTGCCGACAGTATGATCTTCTCGACCGAGAAGCAGCTCAAAGAGTATGGCGACAAGATTCCCGCCGACAAGCGTAAGGCTATCGAGGATGCACTCGCCGAGTTGAAGAGTGCACACTCGTCGCAGAACCTCGCAGGTATCGACGCTGCAACCGAGAAACTCAACGCCGCTTGGCAGGCTGCATCGCAGGACATCTACGCTCAGCAGCAGAGTGGTCCTCAGCAGGGCGCTCAGCAGCAGAGTGGTGCTCAGCAGGGTGATGCACAGCAGCAGCCCGAGGATGTGGAGTTTGAGGAGGTTAAATAAAATACTCACGAAGCCATCTGGCTGGTAAATTTTGCACTTCCCTTGCGAGGCTGCTCCTCACATACGCTTAGTATGCTGCGGGCAGCCTCGCTGCACGAAGCCCAAAATTTCCTCAGCCATATGACTTCTTGGCCTGATAGGGTTTAAATTAAAACTGAGAGCAATTCGATATTGCTCTCAGTTTTTTTTGTAGGGAGTGTTAGGGAGTGTTAGGGAATTTAAAGATTATCACTAAGTTCCCTATATTCCCTAAACTCACTAAATTCCCTATATAAAAAAAAACTGAGATTAGTTCGATACTACTCTCAGTTTTATAATTTAACCCCACAACCAAAAAAAGTCATATGATTGAGGAAATTCTAGGCGGAGGGGTCTGGGGAGCCGCGCAGGCGTCGCAGACGCTTTTCTATTTTAACCCCACAACCCAAAAAAGTCATATGGCTGAGGAAATTTTGGGCTTCGTGCAGCGAGGCTGCCCGCAGCATACTAAGCGTATGTGAGGAGCAGCCTCGCAAGGGAAGTGCAAAATTTACCAATCAGATGGCTTTTTTACTTTTTAGTAGCCGAGGATACGCAACATCGACCTATAACTCTGCTCCTTGGAGAAGAGTCGGGTGTAATACTCGCCAGTGGATTTGTCGATATCGATAATGATATGTTTCGGTGCGGGGGTGAGGCAGTGCTGAATACCGCCAAAGCCGCCGATAGACTCCTGATAAGCGCCTGTGTGGAAGAAGCCGATATACTGAGGCTCGTCGCAGGGCTTGGGGAGGAAGACAGCATTGGAGTGGGACTCACCACTATAAAAGTCCTCGCTATCGCAGGTCAGGCCACCGAGGAAGACGCGCTGATACTCGTGGTCCCAATGGTTAATCGCCAAGAGCGGGTAGCGCTGGTTGATACCCCAAATATCGGGGAGAGTGGTCATAAACGAGCTATCGATCATATACCAGCACTCGCGGTCGTTCTGCTGCTTGTGGTTAATCACCGAGAAGAGAGTTGCGCCACTCTCACCCACGGTGAACGAGCCAAACTCGGTGAAGATATTGGGCTCGGCCACTCCGTTCATCGTACAGATGTTCTTAATCTGCGAGATAATCTCCTCGGCCATATACTCGTAGTCGTAGTCGAAGGCAAGCGAGTTCTTGATGGGGAAACCACCGCCGATGTTCAGGCTGTCGAGCTCGGGACATATCTTTTTCAGTTCGCAGTAGAGTTGCAAACACTTGCTAAGCTCGTTCCAATAGTAGGCAGTATCCTTGATACCGGTATTGATGAAGAAGTGCAGCATCTTCAAGCGGAAGCGTTTGCTGCCCTTGATGCGCTCCTTGTAGAAGTCGATGATGTCGTTGTAGCGGATACCAAGACGCGAGGTGTAGAAGTCAAACTTGGGCTCCTCCTCCGCTGCAATACGGATACCGAGGTTGCAGGGCTTGGTGATATGCTGCTCCACGAGGTCCAACTCCTCCTTGTTGTCGAGCACGGGGATAGTGTTGTAGAAGCCATTAGCCACCAACGTAGCGATATTCTCGATGTACTGCGGACGCTTGAAACCGTTGCAGATGATGTAGCGATCCTTGTCGATAAGGCCCATATCGTAGAGGGCATTGACGAGATGGATATCGTATGCCGACGAGGTTTCGATGTGGATATCGTTTTTGAGGGCCTCCTCAAAGACGAAGGAGAAATGCGAACTCTTGGTGCAGTAGCAGTAGTTGTACGAGCCCTGGTAGTCGGCCTTAGCCATAGCAACATTGAAGAGTCGCTTGGCACGCTGAATCTGCGAAGATATCTTGGGCAGATAGGTTATTTTGAGCGGTGTGCCATACTGCTTGATGACGTCCATCAGAGGAACATTGTGGAAGTAGAGTTCATTATCTTCGACAGTGAACTCGTCCTGAGGGAACTCGAAAGTTTGCTCAATAAGGTCGATGTACTTGTTCTTCATTTCTCAGAATTAGTGAAAATAAATAATCCATCTTCGCTACTTTGACAAAAAATTTGCAATGTAGCCGAGTTACTTTACCAAAATTTCGGCCTACAAAGAAAATACTTCTTTTTTGAACAATCAACATATATACCTTTTTTCTTTAAAAAAGATTGAATTTTCAAGGAAAATGGGTAATTTTGAGCACTATTTTAGGGTAGTAGGCGTTTAGACTATACCCAAAGAGTAATTTTAAGCGAATAAGAGTTATGGTTAACAGACACATAGCAGAATATATGGCATCGTCGCGCCGCCTGATTATTCCGGGCGTGGGCGCACTTGTTCGTCGCACCGATGGCGGCGAGATTGTATTTGTCGAGATGTTCAAGCAGAACGACGGAGTTCTCGTAGGTCTGCTCAGCCAGAAGATGGATATCTCGGCCGAACAGGCAGGCATCCTCGTGGAGCGATTTATCACCGAGTTGCAACACGATCTGCGCTACTATGGCTACTACACCATACCCGCACTCGGCACTCTGCGTCAGGGCGAGAAGAGCATCACCTTTGAGAACGACGCTCCCGCTGCACCTCAGCCCGAACAACCGGCCCCAGCAAAGGAGCCAACTCCCCCCACCCCACGCTATGAGCCGGTGGTGGAGCAGGAGATTGTGGTTACTCCCACCCCAAAGGCTGAGCAGAAACCCATTGAGCAGAAGCCTGTCGAGGTGAAGCCCGAGGTGAAGCCCGAGATGAAGCCCGAGATGAAACCTGCTGCGCCTGCTCAGGTAGCGAAACCCGCTCCCGCAGCAAAACCGACTGAGAAGCCCGCAGCGAAACCTGCGCCCAAAAAGGCAGCCCCTGCAAAGGAGAGCGTAAAGTTCAAACTCTACACCAAAGAGGAGGACATCAAGCCTCAGGAGGCCACTCAGGAGCGTTTCCGCTTCGAGGCTCACCGCGATAGCGAAGACAATCAGCCACAACATATCCGCATACGCACCAACCGCAAGCGCAAGAAGATGGACCCCGTCACTCTGCTTGCCATCATAGCGGCAGCCATTGCGGTTGTGGTAATCATCTATGGTCTGGTGTCGTCGCCCAGCCCTGCATTCGACGAGCCGCTGCTCCCCGTTGAGCCCGACACCGCAGCAGTAGAACTTGTAGCACCCGAGAGTGTGCAATAGGAGAGAAAGGAGATGGCAGGAATAGACGTCACACCAATCAAACAGCGATTCGGCATCATCGGCAACAACGAGGCGATGAACCGAGCTTTGGAGATTGCCGCAAAGGTAGCCTCCACAGACCTCACTGTGCTCATCACGGGTGAGAGTGGTGTGGGTAAGGAGTTCTTCCCGCAGGTAATTCACTCGCTATCTGCCCGCAAGCACAACAAATACATAGCCGTCAACTGCGGCGCAATACCCGACGGTACGATAGACTCCGAGCTGTTTGGCCACGAGAAGGGGGCATTTACGGGGGCTACCGACTCCCGCAAGGGCTACTTCGAGGAGGCCGACGGAGGCACCATATTCCTCGACGAGGTGGGCGAGTTGCCCCTCTCGACGCAGGTGCGACTGCTCCGCGTATTGCAGACAGGCGAGTTTATCCGTGTCGGCTCTGCCAAGGTGCAGAAGACCAACGTAAGGGTCGTAGCCGCCACCAACAGCAATCTGCAAGAGGCTATCAGCGCAGGTAAGTTCCGCGAGGACCTCTACTTCCGCCTCAACACCGTGCCTATCAGCGTTCCGCCACTCCGCGAGCGCAAAGACGATATACATCTGTTGTTCCGCAAGTTTGCAGCAGACGTGGCAGTGCAGTACCATATGCCCGCCATCTCGCTCGATGCGGCAGCACGACAGATGCTCGAAAACTACTATTGGCGTGGCAATATCCGCCAACTGAAAAATGTAGCGGAGCAGATATCGGCCATCGAGGAGTCGAGGGTAATCACCGCCGAGGTGCTGGCACGTTACCTGCCCCACGAATCGGCAGGTAGTCAGATGGTTACAGGCGATGGAGAGCGCACCTCACACTACGACGAGAGGGAGTTGCTCTACAAATTCCTGCTCGATATGAAGAGCGATATGAACGAGATAAAGCAGATGTTGCGACAGATGGGATTGCAGAGCGCATCCCACCCGACACACACACCGGAGTCCTCGTTCACTGCACTTCTTCCCGCATCGCACAAGGAGCCAGAACAAGAGCCACTCTACGCAGATAGCGAGGATGTTACCGACCAGCCCACTGAGCAACCGTCGCGCCCGCAGACCAAGGAGCAGATGCAGCGCGAGGCGATAATCCGCGCACTGCGCAATAGTGGCGGTCGCCGCAAAGAGGCTGCCGAGGAGTTGTTTATGTCGGAGCGCACACTTTACCGCAAAATCAAGGAGTTGGGCATCACCGACTTCTAGTTGAAATAGAGAGAGTTAGAAAGATGAGCAATAGTTTGAAAATAGGCATTAGCGTTTGTGCAGTTGCGTTGTCGTTGCTACTGACGGGTTGCACCATCAGCTACTCGTTTACCGGTGCGTCGATACCCACGCAGGCCAAGACAGTGTCGATAGCCTACTTCCCCAACAACGCCCCGATGGTTGCACCCACGCTGAGTTCAACACTCACCTCAGCATTGCAGGATAAGTTTGCCCGCCAGACCAAATTGCAGATTGTGGAGGAGGGTGGCGACTTGGCCTTCGAGGGTGAGATTACGGGGTACGCCACCGCACCTGCCGCAGTGACCGCCGCCGAGACTGCCGCACGCAACCGACTGACAATCACTGTAAGAGTGAAATACACCAGCCTCTACGAGCCTACGCTCAACTACAACAAGTCGTTCCAGGCATTTGCCGAGTACGATGCATCGACAATGTTGCAGACGGTGGAGGACCAACTGATAAACGAGATTGTGGAGCAACTTGTGGAGGATATTTTCAACGCGGCAGTGTCGAATTGGAGCTAACAGAGAGAGCAGAGATATGAAGAGCAAAGAGCAACTCAGAGAGCAATATGCACCCCTCAGCGAGAAATATCCGTGGTGTGGGGCACTTGCGATAGCAAAAAGTGAGCGAGGCAAAGAAAAAAAATCGCTCCGAATTGCTATGCGCTCGCTCGGTGCTACGGTAGCTCCGCGCTACGAGTTGAGTGGCCAGATGCTGAGTCGTCCTTCGATGGAGAGTATCATCGACCGCTTTATGGAACGAGGTGAGTATAAGGTGGTTGCCGACGACGCCACACCCGAAAATATGGAGTGGGAAACCGCCGGAGCAGAAAAAAATAACGAAGATTTTGTGAGCGAACAATTGGCCGAAATCTATGTAGCTCAGGGACTTTTGGAGCAAGCAAAAGAAACTTATCGAAAATTAAGTTTGCTATATCCGAAAAAAAGTATTTATTTTGCCGAACTTATTGAGAAATTAAACGAAGATAATAACAATTAAACAATAGAGTAATGTATATTTTATTCATCGTACTGATAGTTATCGCAAGCGTTCTGATGATTCTCGCAGTGCTTGCACAGAGCCCCAAGAGCGGTATGGCCGCTAACTTTGGCGCATCGAACCAGGTAATGGGTGTTCGTCAGACCACCGACTTTTTGGAGAAATTCACTTGGACTATGGCAATTTCGATTGTAGTGCTGAGCTTTGCTGCTACCATCGCAATGTCGTCGCACACTCGTTCGCAGAGCAAGGGTGACAACCTCATCGAGCAGGTTATGAATAGCGAGAGCGCTATCCCCAGCGCAGTAGCACTTCCCGCTGCTGAGGAAGCTGCAACCGAGAGCGCCGAGTAACTCCAACAAACCTAACCAAACTCGCAACGCCCTATCCGCACGGATAGGGCGTTGTTGCGTTTTGAAGCAAAGAGAGTGTTAGGGAGATTAGGGAATTTAGTGAATTTAGGGAGTATAGGGAAAACTCCTTAAACTCCTTAAACTCCATAAACTCCTTAAACTCCTTAAACTCTTTAAACTCCTTAAACTCTCTACAAAAAAGTCATATGATTGAGGAAATTTTGGGCTTCGTGCAGAAAGGCAAGCCGAAGTTTACTTGGCGTAAATGAGGTGCAGCCTTTCGAGGGAAGTGCAAAATTTACCAATCAGATGGCTATTTTAACAATAGGGAGCTATCGCCATAAGATAGAAAACGAAAATCATTGGCGAGGGCGTAGTCGTAGATGGTGTGCCAATCGTCACCCACAAAGGCCGAAACAAGCAGGAGCAGGGTGCTCTTGGGTTGGTGGAAGTTGGTCACCATACCACTCACCAAGCGGTAGTGGTAGCCGGGCATAATCATAATCTGGGTGGCAGCCTTCAAGCGCTCTTCGCCGCACGCCTCCATATACTCTATCAGTGCCGAGAGTATCTGTTCGCCACCTACCTCGGCGGGGATATCGTACAACTCCCACTGGCCAATCACACGTTCCGTGTCGGGTGTACCACCATTAATTATACGCCACCCCAGAGCCACCAACGATTCGAGGGTGCGCACCGAGGTAGTACCCACGGGGATAATACGACCAAGCGCATCGCGCAGTCTGCGCAACGAGGCCAGCGAGAACTCAAAGTGCTCGGTGTGCATAGTATGGAGGGTCACATCGTCCTCCTTGACGGGGAGGAAGGTACCGGCGCCCACGTGGAGGGTAACCTCCTCGGTGGTAATGCCCTGAGCGTGGAGCGACTCGATTACGCGCTCTGTGAAGTGCAGACCCGCAGTAGGGGCAGCCACAGAGCCTTCCACCTTCGAATAGACGGTCTGGTAGCGGGTGTTGTCCTCCTCGCAACTCTCGCGATTGAGGTAGGGAGGGATAGGAATCCTGCCCAGCAACTCCAAGAGCGGCCCAAAGCGCAGAGGGGCGTCCCACTCGAAGCGCACAACGTGGCTGTTGCCAATCTGCTCACCACGATAGGCGCTTAGGGTGTAGTTGCCGCCCTCGTAGTCGAAGTTGATGACCACAGGGCCCTCCTTCCACTTTTTGAGTCCGCCAATTATGCAGCACCACTCGCAACCACTCTCCGAGGAGAGGGCACGCTCATAGTCGGCAGGGGCGTGAGGCTCCAAGCAGAAGACCTCGACACGCGCACCGCTCGGCTTGTGCATAATGATGCGGGCACGGATAACACGGGTATTGTTAAATACGAGCATCGCCCCCTCGGGCAACAGAGTGCCAATCTCCGAAAAAGAGGTGTGCGAAATATCGCCACCACGCCAGCAGAGCAACTTAGAACTGTCGCGCTCGGCAAGCGGGTGCTTGGCTATTCGCTCGTCAGGCAGCGGATAGTCATAATCGGAAATTTTTATACATTTTTCGTTTTGCATCTATTGCTCGTATTGCGTTTACAACAAAATAATCACGATAAAACACCAAGCCACCTTATACACTTTTCGTTTTGCATCTATTGCTCAGGTTGCGTGAAAAATCAAAAAAGGAGTGCGCAGGTTATAAGCCGAGTTCTGTAACCTCCGAAGAGGCCCTTCGTCATTTATCTATGCAGACGGTCACCCGCCTGCTAAAAATTAGCGGCCTACCCCTCGACAACGGACGAGCAACCCTTAGATGTCGATATACTTGGCCTTGCAACCCGCCGGTAGTACTGCCCGACTATGTCACCATAGCGGCGGTGGGCTC
>JAFXAY010000032.1 GCA_017521965.1 Tidjanibacter sp.
GCATAGATGCGATGCCCTTCAAGGGAAGGAGGTAGTTCATATAAGAGAACATACCCTTCTTCATCTCACCACCATACCAGGTGTTGAGGATAACCTGCATCTTCTCGGTGAGGTTGAACACAACAGCAGTCTCCGAGTTCAGACCCAGCTCCTTGTAGTTCTCAACCTTAGCCTTCGAAGCGGTCAGAACTACGAAATCGGGCTCGCCATAGTTTGCCAACTCCTCCTCGGTAGGACGGATGAACATATTCTTAACGAAGTGAGCCTGCCAAGCAACCTCCATAATGAAACGGATTTTCAGACGGGTGTTCTCGTTAGCACCGCAGAAGGTATCCATAACGTAGAGCTTCTTGTTCGACAAGGTGTTGGCAGCCAGAGCCTTCAACTCCTTCCAAGCCTCCTGGGTTACGGGCTTGTTGTCGTTCTTGTACTCCTCGCTGGTCCACCATACGGTATCCTTCGAGGTCTCGTCCATTACAAAGAATTTGTCCTTGGGCGAGCGGCCGGTGTAGATACCGGTCATCACGTTAACAGCACCCATCTCGGTAACCTGACCCTTCTCAAAGCCGGTGAGCTCGGGGTTAACCTCATCATTGTAAAGCTCCTCATACGAGGGGTTGTAAGAAATCGACTGAACGCCAGTGATTCCATACTTGCTCAAATCAATATTAGCCATTTTTTTTATAAAATTAGTATGTTAAATAAAACCTCTTTTGCCTTTTGTGCAGCGATTCTCCAATCGGTCTTCTATCGTGTTGTGCTATTGCAAAAACCACCTTCTGACCCAAATTATGAAAAATCGCCACAAAGATACACTTATTTTTGGTTTTTCCTACATTTTTCGTCGGGTTTTTGTTTTTAAAATAACAATACCACCCTATTTTGCCCATTTTGGACAATTCAAACGCCGAAATTTGAGAGAGTTGCAATAGGATTTTTAATAAAAATTTACTACCTTAGCGGTCGCTAAAAATGGAATCTCTGCTCTACATACACGTCCCCTTCTGTCAGCGGCTGTGTGGCTACTGCGACTTCTATAAGACAATGTCGCTCAGACACCTGCCCGACTATCCGCAGGCACTCCTCACCGAGGCGGAGCACCGCCGCGAGGAGCTCTCGGACACCACTCTCAGCACCATCTACTTTGGTGGAGGCACCCCCTCGCTCCTCACCCCCGAGGCGATAGGCGGACTGCTCGACGGATTTGGCAATATCTGGGACACCTCGCAGGTCGGCGAGATTACCCTCGAAGCCAACCCCGACGACCTCACCGCGGAGCGGTTGGAGGGCTATCGCCGAGCGGGCATCAACCGACTGAGCATCGGCATACAATCGTTTGACGACGAGCAACTTCGCTTTATGAATCGTCGCCACGACGCGGCAGCTGCGCGAAGAGCAATCGAGGAGGCACGCAGCGCTGGTTTCGACAACATCTCCATCGACCTGATTTATGGCGTACCGTGCGGCAAAGATGGCATTTGGCAGCGCAACATCGAGGAGGCACTCAGCCTCAACCCCGAACACATATCGGCCTACCACCTCACCATCGAGGAGAAGACCCTCTTCGGCAAGCGCGGGGTGCAACCTGTGGCGGAGGAGCAGAGCGAGGAACAATTTTTGTTACTCCACCGAAGGCTTACCGAGGCGGGCTACGACCACTACGAGATATCGAACTTTGCGCGCGAAGGTCGTCGTTCTCAGCACAATAGCGGCTATTGGCGCGGTGTGCCCTACCTCGGACTCGGCCCGGGTGCTCACTCCTTTGGTGGCACACGCCGCTCGTGGAATCTGCCGCTCGTGGCACGCTACGTAGCCGACCCGACCGACCCGACACTGCGTGAGAGTGAGGAGCTCACCCCCACCGAGCAGGCGGAGGAGTATCTGATGGTGGGTCTGCGCACCCGCGAGGGTATCGACTTGGAGGTGATGGAGCAGCGTTTCGGCTCGGAGCGTGCCCTCTACACCCTCCTACAAGCCAAGCCCTACATCACCTCGGGAGCAGTCATCAACGAGGGCAGCCGACTGCGATGCGATGCCGAGCACTGGTTGGTGAGCGATGCGGTGATTTCCGACCTATTTTAAAACCACTTTCTGCGGAAAATGAAACATTTAACATTTTTTTAAACATTGGGTAAAAAGTGGCTTAGAGTGTATTGTGATAGGGGTTTTCGGCGGAAAGAGCCAGCCCGCAACAGGGCAATTATTAAAAAAATTTAAAAAATCGGATAACAGGGTTTTGTTATGCCAAAAAAAGGGGTTACTTTTGCACTCCGATTTTTATGTTTATATATATGGTATAGGCTTTGAACGACGAGCACTACCATCGAACACCAAGATTGAAAAAGAGTAAAAGAATCAGATAATTAAGTAAAAGAAAACAAGTAAGAAAGTATGGAAGAGATGAAACAGAAACCCGACTATTTGTTTGAGGTGAGTTGGGAGGTATGCAACAAGGTGGGAGGTATCCACACCGTGATTGCCACCAAAGCCGACACAATGGTCGCAGATTGGGTGAGAAATATATACTCATCGGACCCGATTTCAACAAAGAGGGCGAAAACCCCGAGTTCGAGGAGGATCCCAATCTGATGCGCGATTGGCGTCAGATGGTATATGCCGAGGGTATCCGTATCCGTATCGGCAAATGGAAGGTAGCAGGTCGTCCGACCGCTATCCTTGTTGATTTCAGTTCGATGATTCCTCACAAGGACGATATTTTGAAATTCTTGTGGGAGAACTATAAGGTCGATTCGATTAGCGGACAGTGGGACTACATCGAGCCTGTCCTCTTTGGTTATGCAGCTGGTAAGGTTATCGAGAGCTATATGGAGAACTTCTGCTCCTCGACCGACCGCACCGTGGCACACTTCCACGAGTGGATGACTGCCAGCGGTGGTCTTTACCTGCGCAAGAAGGCCCCCTACACCGCTACCGTATTCACCACCCACGCTACCGTAATGGGTCGTTGCATCGCCGGCAACGGTATGCCTCTCTATGGCAGCCTCTCGCAGGTCAACGCCGACGACTATGCACGCAAGTTCAACGTGGTGGCTAAACACTCGCTCGAAAAGACCGCTGCAAGTTTCCACGACTGCTTCTGCACCGTGAGCGACATCACCGGCAAGGAGTGCCGCTATATGCTCGGCCGCGATGTAAACGTGGTGACTCCCAACGGTTTCGAGGACGACTTCGTATGGAAGGGCGAGGAGTTTGAGGCTAAGCGCAAAGAGGCTCGCAAGGCTATGATTGAGGTGGCCGAGGCTTGCTTGGGTCACAAATTCGAGAAGGAGCCTCTGATTGTAGGCACCAGCGGTCGCTACGAGTTCAAGAACAAGGGTCTTGACGTATTCGTAGAGTCGTTGAAGCGCGTAGCCGAGAGCAGCGAGAATCTGGGTCGCGAGGTGCTGGTATATATCACCGTACCCGCAGGCAACAATGGTCCTCGTCGCGACTTGGCAGCTCACTTGGCCGACAAGTCGAACCCCATCGACCCCGCACAGTTCCGCCACACCACCCACTACCTCAGCTATCCCGAGGGCGACCCCATCGTTCGCGCTATGCAGGGTAGCAAGCTGCTCGACCCCGAGAGCCGCGTGAAGGTTATCTTCGTGCCCAGCTACTTGCAGGGTGCTGACGGTATCTTCGGCAAGCAGTACTACGAGTTGCTGGTTGGTATGGACCTCACCGTATTTGCATCCTACTACGAGCCTTGGGGCTACACTCCGTTGGAGAGCGTTGCATTCTCGGTTCCCACCGTTACCACCACTCTGGCAGGCTTCGGTCTGTGGGTAGCACAGCACTGCAAGGAGCACAAGGGTGTGGAGGTTATCGACCGTAACGACACCAACGACAGCCACGTTATCGAGCGCATTGCCGACGCAATTATCCGCTACTCGGCTATGAACGCTCGCTCGATGGCAGCAGCCCGCAAGTCGGCATTTACCGTATCGCGCACCGCACTCTGGGAGAACCTTATCAACTACTACCACGAGGCATACGACACCGCACTCAACAATGTGGTGACTCGCACCAACAAGGCTGTTTATGACGGTGGCGGTGCTTATGGCGAGCAGATTAACTTCGTGCGTCAGCAGCTCATCAGCAACACCCCTTCGTGGACTCGTCTGATGGTCGAGAAGTCGCTGCCCCAGCGTCTGCGTCCCTTGGAGGAGTTGTCGAAGAACCTCTGGTGGTCGTGGACACTCGGCGCACACGAACTCTTCTCGTCGATTGACCCCACTCTGTGGGAGGCTTGCAGCCGCAACCCCATCGAGTTCCTCGACAAGTTGGGCTACCAGCGTTTCAAAGAGTTGGAGCAGGACAGCGCATTCCTTGCTAAGATGGACGAGGTCTATGGTGCATTCCAGAACTATATGGCGGCTAAGAAGACCGCACAGGGTCCCCGCATCGCATATTTCAGTATGGAGTACGGTCTGCACAGCTCGTTGAAGATATACTCGGGTGGTCTGGGTATCTTGGCCGGCGACTATCTGAAAGAGGCGAGCGACAAGAACGTGCCTATGGTGGCAGTCGGTCTGCTCTACCGCTACGGTTACTTCACCCAGAAGCTCTCGTCGCAGGGTGCTCAGGAGGCAAGCTACGAGGCTCAGAACTTCTACAAGTTGCCCATCAGCCCCGCACGTGACGAGGAGGGTAACTGGTGCTCGGTACACGTTGCATTCCCCGGTCGTACGGTGACTGCCCGCATCTGGAAGTGCGAGGTAGGTCGCACCGACCTCTACCTGCTCGATACCGACCACGAACTGAACCTCGCTGAGGACCGTTCGATTACCCACTACCTCTATGGTGGCGACTGGGAGAACCGTCTGAAACAGGAGTTGGTACTCGGTGTTGCAGGTATCCGCGCACTGCGCAAGTTGGGCGTCAAGAGCGATGTATATCACTGCAACGAGGGCCACGCCGCATTTATCGGCTTGGAGCGTATCTACAACCTCATCGACCGCAAGAAACTCTCGTTCAGCGAGGCAATGGAGGTAGTACGCAGCTCGTCGCTCTTCACCACCCACACCCCCGTACCCGCAGGTCACGATGCATTCCCCGAGCAGATGATTCGCCAGTATATGTCGCACTATCCCGACCGTCTGGGTATCACCTGGGAGCAGTTCATCAACCTCGGTAAGACCAACCCCAACGACCCCAACGAGAAGTTCTCGATGAGCTTCCTCGCTTGTAACCTCTCGCAGGAGGTCAATGGCGTAAGCTGGCTCCACGGTGAGGTTAGCAAGGTGATTTTGGGCGGTATGTGGCCCGGCTACTTCAAGGACGAGTTGCACGTTGGCTATGTGACCAATGGTGTTCACTTCCCCACTTGGACCGCATCGAGCCTGCGTCGTCTGTATAGTAAATACTTCCCCGAGGGCTTCTCGGAGAATCTCTATAAAATTCCCGCTTGGCAGAAGGTTCACAACATTCCCGACGAGGAGTTGTGGCAGTGCCGCATCGAGTTGAAGGAGCGACTGATTAAGCATATCCGCAGTCGTTTCTCGGATCCTCGCCAGGTCCTCTTCGACTCGCCCCGCACTCTGGTAACCATCAAGGAGACACTGCGTCCCGAGGTGCTGACCATCGGTTTTGCACGTCGTTTCGCAACCTACAAGCGTGCTTACCTGCTCTTCACCAACTTGGAGCGTCTGTCGGCTATCGTAAACAACCCCGTTCACCCCGTACAGTTCGTATTTGCGGGTAAGGCTCACCCCAACGACAAGCCCGGTCAGGATCTGATTAAGCGTATTGTCGAGGTATCGGCAATGCCCGAGTTCGTAGGTAAGGTGGTATTTATCCAGAACTACGATATGGACTTGGCTCGCAAGATGGTACAGGGTGTTGATGTATGGTTGAACACCCCCACCCGTCCTTTGGAGGCTTCGGGTACCAGCGGTGAGAAGTGTATTATGAACGGTGTACTCCAATTCAGCGTTATGGACGGCTGGTGGGTAGAGGGCTACAAAGAGGGCGCAGGTTGGATGCTGCCTATGGAGCGCTCCTACGACGATCAGCGTTTCCAGGACGAGCTGGATGCCGAGATGATCTACCGCACCATCGAGGAGGAGATTGTTCCCCGCTACTACAACCGCTCGGAGGATGGCATTCCTCACGCTTGGGTTAGCTCGATTAAGAGCTGCGTAGCAGACATCGCCTCGAACTTCACCACCAACCGTATGCTCACCGACTACGAGGATCGTTTCTACGGTAAGCTCTCCGAGCGTCACCAGCAGCTGATGGCCAACGACTACACTCTGGCCCGTCAGATTGCAGCGTGGAAGCGCCGCGTGAGTGGTGAATGGGACAAGGTTCGCGTAGTGGAGACCAAGCAGGCCAACATCGCCAAGGAGGCAATTATGGTGGGCAACCCCTACCGCTTCGAGGTGAAGGTCGATGTGGCTGCCCTGTCGAGCGACGATATCGGCGTAGAGGTAGTACTCGCCAACCAGATTGAGCAGGGTCGTGCAGTGAAGATTGTTTCGACTCACGAGATGAGCGTGAGCAACGTGGAGGGCAGTCTGGTGACCTACACCCTCGATATGACTCCCGTTCAGACCGGCTCCTACGATGTGGCAATCCGCGTATTCGCTAAGAATACCAACCTGCCCCACCGTATGGACTTTGCTCTGGTAAAGTGGGCTTAAAGATATAATTCCCTCTGTTCGGTCGCTTATGCCGACCGAACAGAGGGGAGTTCCACCGATTATTTGACATTGTGAAATAATTGTCACTTTGAAAAATAATCCACGAAAAATTTGACATAAACGTTTAAAAAAGGTATATTTACCAGAAATTTGGTAAAAGTTGAACAAAATGCCGTTAACATTTGACAAAAACAGTTTGGGCAACTTGGAGTATTCGCTCCAAAGAGAGATGCTATCGACCGACCGTGCGGGCGGTTATATGAGCACCACCATCGTGTGCTGCAACACCCGCAAGTACCACGGTCTGATAGTTAGCCCCATCAATGAGGAGGATAAGCAGTATGTGTTGCTCTCGTCGCTCGATGAGACCATCTTGTATGAGGAGCAGCCCTTCAACCTCGCTATCCATCGCTACCCGAACAATTACGAACCCAGAGGTCACAAGTATATTGTCGACTTCAAGTACACACCTACCCCTACCATCACCTATCGTGTGGGTGGTGCTCTGATTCAGAAGGAGCTCTTGTGGCGTCACTCGCGTTCGCGCCTCTTTATTCGCTACACCCTGTTGGAGGGCGATTCAGTGACCCTGCGTCTGCGCCCCTTCCTTGCCTTCCGCGACAAGCACGCGCTGAGCAAGGCCAATATGTATGCCGATGGCCACTCCTACGACATCAAGGGTGGTGTTAAGTGCCGCCTCTATCAGGAGTTCCCCTGGCTCAATATGCAGATTAACGTCGAGTCGGAGTTTGTGGCTGCCCCCGATTGGTACTACGACTTCGAGTACGCTGAGGAGTATCGTCGTGGCTACGACTACCACGAGGACCTGCTCACCCCGGGCTACTTCGAGATGGCACTGACCAAGGAGCGTCCCGTAATCTTCTGCGGCTCGGTGAGCGAGGAGATCGACCCCGCGCTGTTGGAGGGTGCTTTCGACGAGGAGATTGCTCTGCGTAGCAACAAGGTTGACTTCTTCTCCTGCCTCCGTCACTCGGCACGCCAGTTTATCGTGCGCCACGGTGACAAGACCCTTGCAGTGGCCGGCTATCCTTGGTTTGGCAGTTGGGGTCGCGACACCTTCATCTCGCTCCCCGGTATCACCCTGGCACAGGGCGACGTGAAGAGTTGTTTGGAGGTTATCGACACGATGACCGCTCAGATGCAGGACGGTATGTTCCCCAATGTGGGCTCGGCATACAACTCGGTGGATGCGCCGATGTGGTTTGTATGGTGCTTGCAGCAGTTGGAGGACTTTATGGGCAAGAAGGAGATTTGGAAGAGATATGGCAACTACGTGAAAGATATTCTCCGCGCATATCGTCGCGGCGTGGGCGGCTATGTGGCACTCCACACCAACGGTCTGATTTGGGCATCGCGCAAGGATTGCGCAATGACCTGGATGGACGCAGTGGTCGATGGCAAGCCCGTGACCGGTCGCGATGGCTATCAGGTGGAGATTAACGCCCTCTGGTACAACGCTCTCTGCTACGCTATCGACCAAGCACGCTTGGCGGGCGACAAGGAGTTTGTGGCAGAGTGGAAAGAGGAGCCCGCAAAGACCAAGGAGTCGTTCTTGAAGCTCTTCTGGCTCGACGATCAGGGCTACTTGGCAGACTATGTTGACGACAAGGGTCCCAACAACTTTATCCGTCCCAACCAGATTATCGCTTGCTCGGTAGAGTACAAGATGGTCAATCTGGTACAGCAGGAGGCTATTGCCGACGTGGTACGTCGCCACCTGCTCACCCCCAAGGGTCTGCGCACCCTCTCGCCCCGCAATCCGCTCTACAAGGGTCGCTACGGTGGCTCGCAGCGCGAGCGCGACTTGGCATACCACCAGGGTACCGTATGGACCTGGCTGTTGGAGCACTACGTGAAGGCTAAGTTCGACGTACAGGGCAAGGGCTTTATCGCTAAGGCCGAGGAGATACTCGACGGTTTTGCCGATGAGCTGAACACCTACGGTATCGGCTCGATAGGTGAGATTTTCGACGGTGATCCACCCCACCACTCGCGCGGTTCGATATCGCAGGCGTGGAGCGTAGGTGCTGTATTGCGCATCAAGGAGATGGTTGACAAGTACAAACGCAAAAGAAAGTAGGAGCCAGAGAGGCACAACTCTGGCAAGAGGTTAAAGAAGAAGAGAAAAAAATAAAATAAAAGGGATAAAAAGAGTATGAGAGTATTAATGTTCGGTTGGGAGTTTCCTCCGCATATTGCCGGAGGTCTCGGAACAGCCTGCTACGGATTGACACGCAGTCTCGGCAAGTTGGGTGTCGATGTCAATTTTGTCGTTCCCCGCGCCTATGGCGACGAGGACCAGCGTTTTGTGCGCGTGGTCAACGCGAGCGACGTGGAGGCTACCTACACCTCAGCACCGGTAGAGACTGCCGAAAATGAGTTGTGGCGCAGAGTGAAGTTCTACGAGATTGACTCCAATATGGTACCATACGTCACTCCTGAGGACTTTGAGAAGGAGCGCAAGGCATTCGAGGAGAGCGGTCAGACCTGTCGCCACAGCAAGATTGGTGGCGACGTGTGGAAAGAGCGTTACACCTTCTCGGGTAAGTATGGCGCCAACCTGATGGAGGAGGTAGCACGCTACGCTACCGTAGCCGCACAGGTGGCACGCGACTTGGAGGGTCAGTTCGACGTGATTCACGCACACGACTGGCTCACCTACTACGCAGGTATGGCAGCCAAACGAGTGTCGGGCAAGCCGCTGGTGGTGCACATCCACGCTACGGAGTATGACCGTAGTGGCGAGAGTGTCAACCCCCAGGTACACGCCATCGAGCTGGCAGGTATGTCGGCAGCCGATATGGTGATGGCAGTGAGCCACCTCACCCGCAACATTGTTATCAACCGCTACGGTATCGACCCCAGCAAGGTGGTCACCGTACACAACGCAGTACGCTTCGCCGAGGGTCAGGAGATTGAGGTGGAGCGCGGCGTGAAAGACAAGGTTGTCACCTTCCTCGGTCGTATCACCTACCAGAAGGGTCCCGACTACTTTGTCGAGGCAGCGGCTAAGGTACTCAAACGCACCAAGAACGTACGCTTCGTGATGGCAGGTAGCGGCGATATGATGAACCACGTTATCCGCCGCGTAGCCAAGTTGGGCATTGCCGACAAATTCCACTTCACAGGTTTCCTCCGTGGCGACGACGTGAAGAAGATGTTCGCAATGAGCGACGTATATATAATGCCGAGCGTATCGGAGCCCTTTGGTATCTCGCCTTTGGAGGCTATGAAGTCAAACGTTCCCACCATCATCTCCAAGCAGTCGGGTGTTGCCGAGGTACTCGACTACGCTATCAAGGTGGACTACTGGGACATAGACGCAATGGCAGACGCAATATATGGTCTGGTGACTTATCCCGCACTCGCCCATATCTTTGCCGAGAAAGGTTTGCAAGAGGTTAATGCTATGAAATGGGACAAGGCAGCAGGCGAAGTTCTCGACGTATATGAGAAGGCTTGCGCAATGGCCAAGTAACGAGAAAACAAAAAAATAAAGAAAAACAAAGATATGAACAAGACAATCTGTTTCCACTTTAATGTGCATCAGCCCTTGCGACTGAAAACTTACCGATTCTTCAATATGGGTAAGGACCACAACTATTTGGATATGTCGGCCAACCGTGCTGTCGTGCAGCGCGTGGCAGCCGACTGCTACCTGCCTATGAACAACCTCCTGCTCGAACTCATCGAGCAGTATCAGGGGGCGTTCAAGGTTAGCTTCTCCATCTCGGGCCTGGCTGTCGAGCAGCTCAAACACTACGCACCCGAGGCTCTCGAAAGCTTCAAGCGTCTGGCAGCTACCGGCTGCGTGGAGTTCGTGGCAAGCACTTACAGCCACTCGCTCTCGTCGCTCGTAGAGGGCAAAGAGTTCGAGCAGGAGGTGAAAGCCGACGTCGCACTCATCAAGAAGGAGTTCGGCCAAACCCCCACAACATTTGTCAACACCGAGCTCATCTACTCCGACGTAATCGGTGAGCGCGTGGGCAATATGGGCTTCAAGGCGATGATCACCGAGGGCGCAAAACACGTACTCGGCTGGAAGAGCGCAGACTACATCTACGCCAACGCACTCAACCAAAAACTCCGCATCGCACTCCGCAACTACAAGCTCAGCGACGACATCAGCCTCAACTTCGGCTGCGGCATCGACGCCGACCAATATATGGAGTGGCTCCGCGGCGTAAATGGCGAGGTGGTCAACCTCGTGATGGGCTACGACACCTTCGGCGAGCGCCAGAAGGGATCGACAGGCATATTCGACTTTATGCGCGCACTCATCGGCAAGATTGTAGCAACCGACGGTATGGAGTTCGCAACAGTGGGCGAGGCCACAGCAGCACACCAGCCCATCGGCGTAATGCACTGCCCCCACCCCATGTCGTGGACAGACGAGGAGCGCGATATCACCGCTTGGCTCGGCAACGAGCTCCAAAACGAGGCATTCACAAAACTCTACGATATGCAGAGCAATATCCACAAACTCGACAGCAACGACTTCGACTACGTGTGGAACTTTATGAAGGCCTCAGACAACTTCTACTATATGGCTACCAAGTGGTTCTCCGACGGTGACGCACAACACTACGTCAACCCCTACGACTCGAGCTACGCAGCATTCATCAACTATATGAACGTGCTGAGCGACTTCCAAATCGAGGTGGAAAAAGCACTCGAAGAGAAAAAAGCCGCTAAGAAGAAGACAACAAAAACTGCATAAGGTTTTGTGTTTTGCCCCTTTTTTGTAAAAAAGCGGCACCAAAAAACTTTTGTACTATTAGTTTGCGGATTTAGGGATAACTTGCAGTTATTACGATACAAAATAGATATAGGGAAGTTCAAGTAAACTTGACTTCCCTATATCTATTTTCCATCGTACTCTCTTCGAGAGTATCCCCTAAACCCGAAAAACCTAACTATTACACAATAGTCTAAATGGTTTTCCTTAACACTCCCTAAGTTCCCTAAACTCCCTAACACTCTCTATATTTAACCGCAAAATACTCGCGGGTAGCAATTTTGCTACCCGTGAGTATGATGATAGGGAGTTTAGTGAATTTAAGGAATTTAGGGAGTTTAAAGATTCTCCCATAACTCCCATAATTCCCATTACTCCCTAATCTCTCTTTTGCCTATTAGGCCTATTAGGCTTATTGGGCCTATATATTTTTTTTAAGCCCAATAGGCCCGATAGGCCCAATAGGTTTTTATCAGGTTTTCCCTAACACTCCCTAACACTCCCTACAAAAAAAATGAGAGCAGTTCGATACTGCTCTCATTTTTAATCAATTTTGAATTTTGAACTTTGAATTTTGAATTTAAAAAAGTCATATGATTGAGGAAAATTTTGGGCTTCGTGCAGGGAGCCAAAGCGCAGTTTACTAATAGTAAATGAGCATTTGGCTCACAAGGGAAGTGCAAAATTTACCAATCAGATGGCTTTTTTTTACAGCCAGGTAAGTTTACGCCATATACCCTCCAACGGTCCTCGCTTGTGGTTTCGGAACCAATAGTAGCTGAACACCATCTGCACAATCAGCATACCGATACCGATAAGGAAACTTACGGTGTGGCGGCAGGTGAGGTGGAGTGCCAGACCCCAACCGTAGAAGAGGAAGGAGCCGAGGATTGCCTGAATGATATAGTTACTCATACTCATACGACCGAAGTATGAGAAGGCCATCAGGCTCTTCTTAGCCTTGGTCTGGTAGAAGAGGAGCACGATGCCCGAGACGATCATCAGCATCATAGCGAAGTTCTTCCACATATTGAGCATCACGTTGAGCGACTTGGCTATGGTGCGGTTATCGGCCATTGCGGGGAGGTACTCGTATGCGGGCCAGAGCACTGCGAAGCCCACGGTAGCCCACAGAAGCACCTTCTTCCACGTTTTGAGGTTGTTGCCCTCGTTGTAGAAGAGGCGGCGGCGACCGATGTAGATACCTACGATAAAGAGGTAGATGGTCTGGGTGAGGCGACCGTTCTCGATGGCCCACAGGAAGTTACAGGGCAGACCGCACGAGAGGCTGGCCCAGAGTGCCTCGAAGAAGGTACCATTGGCCTGTGCGGGCATCATAGTACCAAAGTACTGACCAGAGCCGAGGTTGAGCGGGGTGAGTTCAGGGTTGAAGAGCGCACCTATAATATATATAAGTTCGATAGGCTGAATAATCAGCAGTGCGAAGATGATGCCCAGCACCTTGTTTGATGCGCGAATCAGCGGAATCACGAAGAAGCCGCAGACAGCATAGACGGTGAGGATATCGCCATTGTAGAAGCAGAGGTCGAAGAGTCCGAAGCAGAAGAGGAGCACCAGACGCCACGCAAAGCGGAGGCGGAAGTCCTTACCCTGCTGGGCTTGGTTGTCGTGCTGGATAAAGAAGCTCAGACCGAACATTGTGGCAAAGATGGCGTACATCTTACCTGCCAAGAGGAAGAAAACGGTATCCCAGATGCCTTGGTCGAGTTTTGCCATAAACTCACTCGCGGGGGCGGGGAAACTGTAAAAGTTGAAGTGCTCGATGCAGTGGATGAGCACAATACCTGCCAAAGCGATACCACGCAACACATCGGCTACGTCGATACGCGTATTCGGCAGAGTAGATGGGGTGTAGTTACACTTCATTTGTTTTGTAGGGTATTAGTTAAAAAATGTTAGTTATAGTCTGTCTAAACAAGTGATTATCAGCGCCGCGCTATCACGTATCTCCTCCTCGGTGATAGTGAGCGGCGGTGAGATGCGGAAGGCAGTATCGCAGTAGAGGAACCAATCGCTGAGGATGCCCACCTCCTTGAACATAGCCATCATAGCAAACATACGCTCCGACGAGCCGAGTTCGACTGCCAGAAGGAGGCCGCTGCGACGAATCTCGCGCACTGCGGGGTGGTCGGCGAGCAGGGTTTCGTACAACGCACCCTTCGCCTCAACCTGACTAAGCAGGTCGTTATCAATGATATAGCGTGCTGCTGCCAGACCTGCTGCGCAGCATACGGGGTGACCTCCGAAGGTGGAGATATGGCCCAGCACGGGGTTGTGGGTGAGGCACTGCATCACCTCGCGTCGTGCGGCAAATGCGCCGAGCGGCATACCGCCACCCAGAGCCTTGGCAAGGCAGATGATGTCGGGCGTTACGCCATACTTCGTGCAGGCGAACATCTCGCCACTGCGCCCCATACCTGTCTGTATCTCGTCGAAGATGAGCATTGCGCCCACCTCGTCGCATCGGCGGCGGAGAGCCTCCAAGTAGCCGGGCACGGGAGGCACGACACCTGCCTCGCCCTGCACAGGCTCTACCAGCAGGCAGGCAGTGCGGGTGGTAATATGCTGAATATCATCGAAGTTATTGTATCGTATCTGTCTGACATCGGGGAGCAGGGGTCGAAAGGCGTTTTTGTGCTCCTCGCCACCCATCATACTCATCGCCCCGTGCGTTGAGCCGTGGTAGGCGTTACGCATCGATATCATCTCCGAGCGACCGGTGGCGCGCTTGGCGAGTTTGAGTGCTCCCTCAACTGCCTCAGCACCCGAATTGAGGAAATAGACCGAATCTATCTGACCGGGGAGGTACTCCGCCAGCAGTCGTGCGTACTCCACTTGGGGAGTCTCGACGAGTTCACCATAGACCATAACGTGCATATAATCACGTGCTTGGCGACACACAGCATCGACCACAGCGGGGTTGGCGTGGCCCACATTGCTCACCGACACTCCCGAGATAAGGTCATAGTAGGGTTTGCCCTCGGGGGTATAGAAGAAGACACCCTCGGCGCGTGCCACCTCAATCAGCAGTGGCTCGGGCGAGGTCTGCCCAACGTGTTGCAGGAACTGTTTTCTCAGAATTTCACTCATCGTTCTTCACCATATTTTCGTGCCATAATTCCCTTTGCGTCCTTGACGCTGCGCATCACCCACTCGTAGAGCAGTTGGGCGCGTTCGTTGTCAGAGAGTTGCCAAGCGATATTGCTATTGCGCAGACGCTCAGAGAGTTGATAGATGACAATGGCCGCCGATGCCGACACATTGAGGCTCTCCACGAAGCCACACATCGGGATACGCAGGAACTCGTCGGCTGCTGCCTTCACCTCGTCGCTGATGCCCTCGTGCTCTGTGCCGAAGACCAGACAGAAGGGGCCCGCCTCGATATCGAATGCCTCGGGGGTGGTATCCTCCAAGTGGGGCGAGGTGGCCACAATGCGGTAGCCACGCTCTTTGAGGCGAGTGAGTGCGCTCTCAGTGGAGCGATATTTATAGAGGTCTATCCACTTGTCGGTGCCACGCACAACGTGGGTGTTGGGTGTAAATCGGCAGATACTCTCCACAGCGTGGAGGTCCTGCACCCCAAATGCCTCGCAGTGGCGAATCAGCGCACTTGCATTTTGGGAGTGGTAGGTGTTCTCGGCGCAGACGGTCATATAGCGAGTGCGCGCCGAGGCGACCCTCACCATATTCTCCACCCTCTCGGGCAGCATAAACTCCGACATATAGTCGAAGCGCTCCTCAAACCACTCGGTAGGTGCGTCGAATCGTCTAACGGTACTTGCCATCTTCGTCCATTATTTTTAGGTAACTCTCGTAGCGGCTATATGCGATACGTCCCTCCTCCACCGCGCGCACCACAGCACACGAGGGCTCGTGGGTGTGGGTGCAGTTGTAGAAGCCACACTCGGGGGCTTCGCGCATAAAGTCGGGGAAGTAGCGACATAGCTCGTCGGAGTCGATATCTATCAGTCCGAACCCCTTGATACCCGGGGTGTCGATAATTGCTCCTCCGCCCGTCAGGGGATAGACGTGGGAGAAGGTTGTGGTGTGTCGTCCTTTGTGGTGAGCCTTCGATATCTCGCCCACCTTGGCATCTGCCGATGGCTCTATGGCGCGTATCAGAGTCGATTTGCCCACTCCGGAGTTGCCCGAAAAGAGCGAGGTGCGACCCTTGCACAACTCGCGTACCTGCTCCACACCCTCGCCACCTGCGGCCGAGGTGCAGATTACGGGATAGCCCGCCAAGTGGTAACTCTCCAAGAAGTCGGCGAGCATCTCCGCCTCTCGGCGAGCAAGGTCAACCTTGTTGAGCACAATGATAGCGGGTATGTGGTACGCCTCGCAGGTGACCAGATAGCGGTCTATGAATTCACGATTGGTGGGTGGGTCGAAGAGGGTGACCACGATAAAGGCTTGGTCGATGTTGGCAGCAATGATGTGGCTCTCCTTCGAGAGGTTGGAGGCACGACGTATGATATAGTTGCGTCGCGGGGAGAGTTGGGTGATGACACCAACACCGTCGGGCTGAATCTCCCACTCCACCTCGTCGCCCACCACCACAGGGTTTGTCGAGCGACGACCGTCAAGACGTATGCGCCCACGAATACGACACTCAACCGTCTGACCCTCAGCGGTGAGCACCTTATACCAACTACCTGTACTCTCTATTACCGTTCCGCGCTCTGCCATCAGATTACCTTTGTTCCGTCAATTTTGTCAATCTCCTCGGCACCTTCGTCAATCAGGTCGGAGGCTACGTCGAGCAAGAGGGGGAGCACCGCATCGGAGAGTCGCTCGATAGGGCCTATCAGCACCGACTCCTCGATAGGCTGCTTATCGACCAAATCGAAGTTGTTGTTGATGCGGATGAAGAGTCCCATAGCCAGACTGGTCAGCACACCCACCTTGACCACCGAGAGCACAATCCCGATAAAACGGTCGAGGAAGCCGAGGCCCGCCACCTTGGCGATGGAGCGGGTGAGGCGACCGATGAGTGCCGCTACCAATATGGTGACCAGAAAGAGCACCACAAAGGCCAATATGGGCGACACCTGCTCATAACCGAGCCAGCCACCTGCCACCTTGCAGAAACGGAAACCGAGCCATAGGCCGAGCAACAGCCCCGCCAACTGACAAGCCTGCACGATGATTCCCTTGCGGTAGCCACTCACGAGTGCCCACACAAGAAGAATTGCTATGATAATATCATAAATGTTAAGTGCCATACGTTAGATTAATTAGGTAATGGTCGTCTGCCACCTACTATCGTACAAAGGTACAAAATTGGTCAGAAGGTGCGAAAGATGACCCCGAAATTTTCACGAAAGTACTATTTTTTTTACCTTTGTCCAAACAAGAGTCAAACCCCAAATGTTATGAAACGGATTTTTGCACTGATATTCACACTCTTAGCCGCCGCCACAGTGAGCGCGCGACAGAGTTACGACGTAAGCCAGAATTGGAAATTCTTCACTTATGACGAGTCCAATGCTGTGACCGTCAACCTGCCTCACACTTGGAACAACGATGCACTCGGCGGTCGTGCCGACTACTTCCGTGGCACAGGTAACTACCTGCGCTATATCGATATGCTCCCCGAGTGGCAGGGCAAGCGTATCTTTATCCGCTTTGGCGGCTCGAATGCGGTGACCGACCTGCTTATCAATGGTAGCCACGCCGGACAGCACCGCGGCGGCTCCAATGCCTTCCTCTTCGAGATTACCGACTTGGTGACCTTCTCCGGCCGCAACCTCTTCTGGGTGATGGTCAACAACTCGCAAATGATTGACATACTGCCCACTGCGGGTGCGGATAATGCCTATGGCGGTATCTTCCGCTCGGTGGAGATTATTGTGACCGAGAAGAATATCATCAACCCCAACCTCAATGGCGCCGACGGAGTGACCGTGGTCACTACCGAGGTGGGCGAACATAGCGTGAGGGGTACGGTGCAGGTGGATTTGCTCACCGACAATGTGCGCACCTCGGAGGTCGAGGTAGAGTTTGTTACCCCCGACGGAAGAGTCGTAGCACGACAGAGCGGCAAGGCACGCAACGAGGGCGGAAAGAGTGTAGCAAATGTAACCTTTAATATCAATCGCCCCGAGTTCTGGCAAGCCACCGAGAATCCTGCACTCTACGATGTCAATGTGCGCCTCTCGGTCGATAATGTGGTGTGCGACAGTGTGACCGTCAAGACAGGCTTCCGCAACTTTACCTATACCTCTGAGGGTCTGAGCCTTAACGGTAAGCCCTTTATGGTGAGAGGTGTGATTATGCACCGCGACCGCTCGTTGGTGGCTACCGCTGTGAGCGCCGACAATGTGTCCGACGATCTGGATATCATCAGCGAGATGGGTGCAAATACCATCTACGTTGTGGGTGGCTCGATGGGCCGCGAGTTCTACGACGAGTGCGACCGAAGAGGTCTGGTGGTGATTACGGGTATTCCGTTTACGGGTAGTACTATACTGAATTACAAGGGTTTCTACAATACTGAGTCGTTCCGCAACAATGGCATTCAGCAACTCGACGAGACTATCTGCCAACTGCGCAACCACCCCTCGATTATGGCGTGGAACCTCTTCACCGAGATGGAGATTCGTGGCGAGAGCCCTATCCCCTACCTGCGCACGCTCAATAGCCGCGCCAAGCAGCTCGACCCGAGCCGCCTGACTATCGGCCTTAGCAACCAAGATGGCGATATCAACTTCATCACCGACCTTGTGGTGTGGAGCCACACTTTCGGCTGGATTGAGGGGCAGCCTGAGGATATCACCATCTGGCAACGCCAGATGCACACCCACCCCGATTGGAGCACCCTGCGCTCGGCAGTGGCCTACCGATGCGGTGGTAACATCTTGGACCAAAGCGAAGTACTCGAAAAGCCTGTCGCCTCGGGCAACATACACCCCGAGCGCTGGCAGACCCACTTCCACGACACCTACCTGCGTAGCCTGAGCGCAGACTCGCTATTCTGGGGCTCGTTTGTGAATTGTATGTTCGACTTCGGCTCTGTCAATACAATAGGTGGCGACGGTACGGGCATCAACGACTCGGGTATCGTCACCTTCGACCGCCAGACCCGCAAGGACTCCTACTACATCTATAAAGCAGCGTGGAACACCTCGGAACCCTTTATCCACATTGCCGAGAAACGCTGGAAACGCCGCCGCGAGGCCACCCAGACCCTCACCATCTACTCCAACCTGCCGAGCGTCGAACTGCTGGTCAACGGAACACCTATTGAGGCTGTCGAGGGCGTGGGCGGCAAGTTTGTGTGGGAGAATATCTCGCTTATGCCCGGCAAGAACACCATCGAAGCCTTCGGCGAAGGCCTAAGCGACAAAGCAACTATCGAGGTACTGACTAATACGATTATATTGTAGAATGGTTAAAATGCACAATTAGATAAAATAAGAGCAGTATTGATACTGCTCTTATTTTATCTAATTGTTCCCATAGCCCTTAGCAAGGCAACAACCCTAATACCTCTACTCACCACCTCGACACCTGCCTGCTTACGCAGGCAATTACAAGCCTGACCCACCCCCAAGCCCCCGCCTCGGCGGGGGATGTGCCTGCATTGCAGGCACATCCATAAGCGTTTACCCACCCCCTAAATCCCCCTCCTTAGAGGGGGACTTGCTTCTTCGGCTTACGCCTCGGGCGAGGTGGGGATTGTAGCGTTTGTGGGTTTCGGAGGTTGCGGGCACGACCGTTTTATGTTGATATTATTTTTAGGGAGTTTAGAGAATTTAGGGAAAACCAATAAGACTATTGTGTAATAGTTAAGTTTCTCGGGTTTAGGGAACGCCATCGAAGATGGTACAAATGAAATATAGGTAAGATTAGTCAAGCTTGCTTGAACTATATCTTACCTATATTTTGTTTGTAATAGCCGCAGGCTATCCCTAAACACGCAAACTAAATAGTACAAAAGTTTTTGCGGAGCTTTTTACAAAAAGCGACAAAATCAATAACAATAATAAAAAACCTACTCACTCATTGAGCGCAGGTAGGCGAGGGTTTCGGTGGGGCCTTCGCAGAAGAGCAGGTCGAGTATTGAGAGTCGTGGTTCGAAGCCGCTTTCTGCTGCTTCGGGGAATACGTGGTAGTATGTGGGTGTGGGGTATAGTGGGGTGTCGGCTTTGCGCAGGAAGGGGTAGCTGCGCAGGTCTGTGTCGGCGGGGGTGGCTGTTATGTAGTGCTCGGATATGGTGTATTGCGGGGTGGTTTTGAGGGCTTTGCATACAGCGTCGATGAGCAGGAAGTTCCACTCGCGCAGTGAGCGCACCTCTTGGGT
The DNA here is from genome assembly GCA_017521965.1 of Tidjanibacter sp. Taxonomy (GTDB): domain Bacteria; phylum Bacteroidota; class Bacteroidia; order Bacteroidales; family Rikenellaceae; genus Tidjanibacter. The sequence goes on from JAFXAY010000032.1 coordinate 19,733, forward strand.
GTATAGGTGCTCGAAGTGGTGCGACAGGTAGTCGAAGTAGGGCGAACTCTTGTATGCTGAGCGTATGGCGTTCCAGTGCTGGTGCTGCCAACGCTTGGAGTAGTCTATCTGCATTGCTGCCACGGGTCGCTTGCGCATTGCGCCACCTTTCACTACGTTTACGGTTAATACCATTACCCCGTCGGCGGTGAGTATCTCTGCTCGGTTGCGACAGGTCTGCTTGACGTAGTTTTCGCCGATGTCGATTACCGCGTCGCCACTGAGGAGGGCTGCCCACCACTCGGTGCTGCCTAAGTATGTCAGAGGTAGTATCTTCATTGTTCGGATTATTCTTGTTCTGCCCAACGACCGTCGGCCTTGATTAGTTCGATAAGGCGGTCGAGTGCCTCGGCTTGCGGTATGTTGCGGAGTACCAACTCCTTGCCGCGGTATAGCGACACCTTGCCACGCGCAGCACCCACATAACCGTAGTCAGCATCTGCCATCTCGCCCGGGCCATTTACTATGCACCCCATCACGCCTATTTTGAGCCCTTTGAGGTGCGATGTGCGCTCCTTGATTGTGGCGAGTGTGCCTTGCAGGTCGTATAGCGTGCGCCCGCACCCCGGGCAGGATATGTACTCGGTCTTGCTTATGCGCACACGCGAGGCTTGGAGTATGTCGAGCATCACGCCTTGGAGTTCTTCGGGTGTTACGTCGGAGCAACATATATCTATGACGTCGGCCAGGCCATCGACGAACATCACGCCGAAGTCGGCTGCCGCCTTGATGCGCAACTCGTCGGCAGAAGCCACGGTGTATGAACGAGTTAGCAGCACGGGTCGGTGGTCATCGGAGGCCTCTTTAAGTGCTATCGCCCTGCGCCACTCGGCCACGGGATTCTTGCCAAGGGCTTCGATTGTGGCGACACCTGCACACTCCTCGTCGCTCATCTCGGAGCGTAGGAGGGGAACATTGTGACCACCCACACGACCTACTACGTCGCTCACGTTGCGACGATACTCGAAGGGGGAGTATATGCGCTCGAAAGCAGCCTCGGCGGCGGGTGTAATGGCGGTGTCGGACTCGGCACGGTCGGCCATATAATCGACTAACATACGCCCTGCAACCACCTCGCGTTCAGGCTCTTCGGTGAGCGACACACGGATAGTATCGCCAATACCGTCGGCCAGCAGCGCACCGATGCCCACTGCCGACTTGATGCGCCCCTCGTTACCGTCGCCCGCCTCGGTCACGCCTAAGTGGAGCGGGTAGGCCATCTGCTCGGCGCGCATAGCATCGACGAGCATACGGTAGGCGTAAATCATCACTCGGACGTTGCTCGACTTCATCGATACCACTACATTGTGGAAGTTGTGCTCTCGACAGGCACGCAGGTACTCCATCGCCGAGGCGACCATACCCTCGGGGGTGTCGCCATAGAGGTCGAACATACGCTGTGAGAGCGACCCGTGGTTTACGCCGATGCGGAGTGCCACGCCTCGTCGGGCGCACTTGTCGAGGAGTGCGGTGAGAGCGCCACCCTTGTCGTTGTAGTTACCCGGGTTGATGCGCACCTTGTCGGCACTCTCGGCTGCCACGTCGGCGGCGGCAGGGAGGAAGTGAACGTCGGCAACCAATGCCACGTCGGGCCACTCGGCGTGGGTGCGGGCGGCAATCTCGGCCAAGTTGCGTGCCTCGCGCGTACCCTGTGTGGTGAGTCGCACGATGGGACACCCCTCGCGGGCGGCGGCAGCAATCTGTGCCACACACGCCTCGGTGTCGTTGGTGTCGCGGTTGGTCATAGTCTGCACCGCAACGGGGTGGGAGGCACCAATTGTGGTCTTGCCAATGTGTACTTCGCACGCCTCGCGACGCGAGTATCGGAATAGGTTGTCGCAGAATTTACTCATAGGTTTGCTCGTGGAATTGTTGTTCTACCTACAAAAATAGTTGTTTCACGGTAAAAAAGTATGCACTTTGAAAAAAGTTTATTAATTTAGTAGCGAAATCAATAACACTAACTGCATTATGAAACGCATTTTAACACTTGCAGCGACAATGCTGCTTACCATTTTAGGAGCGACTGCACAGCAGACTGAGAAGTTTGTGATCCACATAGAGGAGCCACTGAGCAAATATCTCTTCCTCTACGACGAGTGGCAAGAGGGTGTGGCGGAGTTTGAGCAGAATCGCAATACGATTACTGCCAACTACAATGCCTACTTTCAGCGTGTGCAGTACACCGACAAGAACGAGATTTACGCCTACGACGTGCAGAGCACCTCGCCCCTGCTCTACATCACCATTGGTGAGGATAAGTGGGTGAACGACGGTAAGAAACACTATCGCGTAGTGCGCGAGGAGGGTGGTCTGATACTTGCAGAGGCCATCTCGCTCCACACCGTCGATCAGGCTAAGGATGCGGGCTACGGTGCAACATCATCGACCTCGGCAATCTCGACCAACAACGCTATGTTCAATATGAACGCCGGCTTTATGGACCTGCGCCAGGTGAGCACCATTGAGCTGACTATGGAGCGCCGCACCAACTATGTGATTGGCCTCAACAACGACTTCGAATCGCTCTCCACCAAGAACCTCGGCAAGCTCCTGCCCGACAAGAAGAGTGCTATTCGCGACTTTGTGAAGAAGGAGAAAATCGACTTCACTGTGCGCGAGGATGCTATCCGCGTCTTTGAGTTCATCACTCAGTAGAGCGTCAGAGCAATAATTGGGCTGTTAAGGACTGCCGACCAAACGACCACCCCTCCGCAGCGCAGAGGAGTAGGGTTGAGCGGTAGTCTTTAACAGTCTGTTTTTAAGAGAGATAATACTATGCAGAGCAAACTCGCCAGCGACATAAAATTTCTGCCCGGTGTGGGCGAGAAGCGCGCCTCGCTACTCGCCTCGGAGCTTGGTGTGCGCACCTTTGGCGACCTGCTCTACTACTTCCCTTTCCGCCACATAGACCGCACCCGCATCTACCGCATCACCGATATTGGCGAGGAGCACACCTCGCTCCTCCAAATCCGCGCCCGAGTGATGAACATCACCACACAGGGCGTGGGGGCCAAGCAGAGGCTGATAGTGAGGGTGGCCGATAGCAGCGGCGCGGCAGAACTCGTGTGGTTTAAGGGTATCAAGTGGATTGGCAAGAAGATTGAGGCGGGCAGAGAGTATATCATCTTCGGCCGCCCCAACCTATTTAAGGGGGCTGTCAGTTTTGTACACCCCGAATTGGAACTCGTCGAGCACTTCCTCTCGCGCCAAAATGCTGCTGTACAGGGCGTTTATAGCACCACCGAGCGACTGACCACCTCAGGTCTGGGCAGTAAGGGCATCTACTCGTTGGTCTGTTCGCTCTGGCCGCTTGTGGAGGGGGAGATTGTTGAGACACTTCCGCCCTATATTGTGGAGGGGTGTCAGCTTGTTGACCTGCGGACTGCGCTCCACGACATACACTTTCCGCCCACGCAGGAGGCTCTCCAAAAGGCGGAACGACGACTGAAATTTGAGGAACTCTTCGGCATACAACTCGGCATACTCTCGCGCCGAGCAACACGCACCACCAACTCCGAGGGCTTTGTCTTCAACCGCGTGGGCGACCACTTCCACTCGCTATATGCCTCGCTACCCTTCCCACTCACCGAGGCACAACAGCGTGTTATTAAGGAGATTAGGGCCGACACGGTGACAGGTCACCAGATGAACCGACTGCTGCAAGGCGACGTGGGTAGTGGCAAGACGCTGGTGGCGTTAATCTCGATGATGCTGGCGGTCGATAATGGTTTTCAGGCCTGTATGATGGCGCCGACCGAGATTTTGGCTCGTCAACATTATGCCTCGATTGAGCGATTTGTGGAGAAGACACCCGCAGCGGGGTGTGTGGCGGTGCTGACAGGTGCTACACGCGCCAAGGAGCGTCGCGAGATTCTGGCAGGGCTGATTGAGGGCCGAATAAAGATACTCATTGGTACTCACGCACTTATCGAGGATAAGGTGCAGTTTGCCAACCTCGGCTTTGTGGTTATCGACGAGCAACACCGCTTCGGTGTGGAGCAGAGGGCGAAGATGTGGACGAAAAACCAGATTGCACCCCATATCTTGGTGATGACCGCCACCCCAATCCCGCGCACCCTTGCGATGACGCTCTATGGCGATTTGGACATCTCCATTATCGACCAACTACCGCCGGGACGTAAGCCTATTGTTACTCGCCATATGTTTGAGTCGCAGCGACTTATGTTACACGGATTTATAAAACGCGAAATTGCCGCAGGCCGACAGATTTATGTGGTATATCCTTTGATAAAGGAGTCGGAAAAGGCCGACTACAAAAACCTATATGAGGGCTTTGCGCAACTCACCGACGAGTTCCGCGAGCCCGACTACCGTGTCGGCGCAGTCCACGGAAAGATGACCAACGAGGACAAAAGTGGCAATATGGAGGATTTTAAGCGCGGCATAACCAATATATTAGTCGCCACATCCGTTATAGAGGTAGGAGTCGATGTTCCGAATGCTACGGTGATGATTATCGAGAGTGCCGAGCGTTTCGGGCTCTCGCAGTTGCACCAGTTGCGTGGCCGAGTGGGTCGTGGCGGTGAGCAGTCCTACTGCATATTGATGAGTGGCGACAAGCTCACCCGCGAGGCGAAGCAACGATTGGGGGCTATGGTAGAGACCACCGACGGTTTCCGACTTGCCGAACTCGACCTCAAACTGCGTGGCGCGGGCGACCTGGCAGGGACTCAGCAGAGCGGTGAGCCATTTGAGTTGCGCATCGCATCGGTGAGCCGCGACAGCCAGATTGTGGCGTGGGCACGACGAGTAGCGGAGAAGGTATTGGCCGAAGACCCCACACTCAGCCTACCCAAAAACCGCGGGTTGGAGGAGTTGCGACAGCAGTACAGTGGCAAGGAGCAACAAGACTTTGCAATGATTTCATAAACGAAAGATTGGGCTATGAAGAGGTTTTTGTTCATTATGTTATCGCTATGCTTTGCCTCGGTGGCAGCGGCACAGCCCCTCTCTACGGGAGCCTTTGCGCCGGGGGAGAGCCTGACCTATACCATCGCCTTTCGCTCCAAGGTGCTGGTGGGCGCAAACCTCGGCGAGGTGACCACGCAGGTGAGTAGCGAGAGTGTCGATGGCACTCCCGCGTGGCGCATTTCGGCTCGTGCGGTCACCTTGAAGATGGCGCGCGTGCTCTTCAAACTCGACGACAGACTGACCACCTGGCTCGCGACAGCCGACGGACAACCCATCCAGTTTGCGCAGGATATCAGCGAGGGCAACTACCGCACCGCCTCGCGCTACTACTACGATTGGGAGTCGGGCTCGGCACTTGCCCGCTTCCGCAAGTATGAGGGAGAGTGGAAGGATACCCCGATAGAGTTGACGCCATCGGTAAAGGACTTTGTTGCCCACTTCTACTCACTGCGTAACAGCAACATTACCAGAACTATGCGCAGTGGCGAGAGCCGCAAGATAGGGGTCATACTCAACGACACGGTGAGGTATATCAACTACCAATACTTAGGACCCGAGGAGAAGGAGATCACAGGTATCGGCAAGGTGCGCACCATCAAGTTGGCGTGCCAACTCGCACTCCCCGAGGGGGAGAAGTTGGAGGATGGCAACACCTTCTACGTGTGGCTCTCCAACGACCGCAACTACATACCTCTCTACCTCGAAACCCCCACCCGTTTCGGCGTTGCCAAGGCACGACTGAGCGGCTACTCGGGGCTGAAATACCCGTGGGAGAGCGTACTGCTCGGCTCTAAGTTGAAGCCCGACAAGGAGTAACATCGGCCCAAAATGTAAAAAAATAGCCGCAAGGCAGGGTAGTTACCGCGAAAAGCGTTATCTTTGTCCCAAATGCGGCAATCAACTCCGCAGAGATAAACCTGAAACAATTAGAGAAATATGGAAGAGTATAACGAGGATTATTACGACTATAACGAAGAGAAGAGTGATGCGAGTCGCTCACTGAAAGGCTACAAGGTGTTGGTAATCATCTTGGTAGTGATACTTGGTGCGCTATCGTTCCTCTACTTCAAGCAGACACACCAGATGCGCGAGGACTTCCGCATCGAGCGCGACACGCTGACCAATCGTATCGTCAACCTCATCACCGATATCGACAATATCAAGACCGAGAACGATACCATCTCGCACAACCTCAGCATCGAGCGCCACCGCGCCGACTCGCTGATGCAGCGCCTGCAACAGGAGCGCTCGACAAACCAGGCGACCATACGTCGCTACGAGAAGGAGATTGGCACACTGCTCAACACTATGCAGCACTATGTCAAGCAGATAGACTCGCTCAACACGCTCAACCAGCAACTCGCCTCGGAGAATATCACTATTCGCCGTCAGGTGACCAGCGAGCGACTGCGTGCCGACAAGGCCGAGGAGCGCGCCAGCGAACTCGACGACAAGGTGCGTATGGGCTCTATTGTGAAGGCACGCGATATTGTTCTGACACCTATCAACGCCAATGGTAAGCCTGTGAGTCGTGCAACACGCGCCGACCGCTTGAAGATTGACTTTGTGCTCTCGGCAAATGAGCTCACCAACCCCGGCCCGCGCAATGTCTATGCACGTATCATCGGCCCCGACGGATATATTATGGCCAACAGCGATGGATATGTATTCGACTTCGAGGGCGACCAGATTACCTACTCGGCAATGCGTGACGACGTGGACTACCAGAACGAGGACCTCGCAATCGGTCTTTACTATGGTGGTGCAGAGGTAGTTGCGGGCGAGTATCAGGTGGAGATTTATATGGACGGCTACCTCATCGGCGAGAATAGCACGCTGATTAAATAGCAAACGTAAGTAGATGAAGAAGAGAAATATAATACTTCTTGTGGTGCTCCTGCTTGTAGCAGACCAAGCGTTGAAGATATGGATTAAGACCCACTTGGCACTCGGCGAGAGCATCACCGTATTCCACGATTGGTTCTTCCTGCGCTTCATCGAGAACCCGGGCGCAGCATTCGGCTTTGAGCTGGGAGGCAACAATGGCAAACTCTTCCTGAGCCTCTTCCGCATTGTCGCCATCGGCGCACTCTGCTGGCTGCTGCCTTATCTTAATCGCCAGAAGGCACCTAAGGGGGTCATCGTGGGCTTCGCACTCGTGCTGGCAGGCGCAGTGGGCAATATGATTGACAGCGCCTTCTATGGTATGATATTCTCGGAGTCAACACCTTGGAGCGTCGCCGAACTCTTCCCCGCAGGTGGTGGCTATGGCACCTTCCTCCACGGTAAGGTGGTCGATATGTTCTACTTCCCGCTGTTTAGCGGCACCTACCCGGGCTGGTTCCCGTGGGTGGGTGGTGAGGCATTCACCTTCTTCGCTCCGGTCTTCAACTTGGCCGATAGCTATATCACGGTGGCAGTTTTCTACCTGATGATATTCCAATATAAGTATTTCAAATAGAGTACTTTACAAATAAAGAGCAGAAAAAAAGTAAAAAGTTTTTCGGAAAAAGGTGTTGTTTTCGAAAAAATTACTATTTTTGCAATCCGTTAGGACCTCGATAAGAGGCCATCGACCTTGGAAAGATGCCGGAGTGGTCGAACGGGCCGCACTCGAAATGCGGTGTACGGGCAACTGTACCGGGGGTTCGAATCCCTCTCTCTCCGCAGAACGCCGAAGACAAAAGGCGGACAAAATTAGACAAATCCCGTAAAATCAAGGTTTTACGGGATTTTTTGTATCTCCTACCCAGACATCTGAAAGACACAAAAAAGCCCCAA